>NZ_KV821098.1:0-27258 GCF_001815595.1 Staphylococcus sp. HMSC070D05
TAATTATAGAGCGAAAAAAGCAGAAGCAGAACAAATCAGCAGAGACGCACAAAAAGTGATTGAAAATGACGATGCAACATCTGAGGAAATTGCGCAAGCAATAGCTAAAGTAAATGAAGCTACAGTTGCATTAAAACAAGCTAAACATGATTTAGTTCCAGACAAAACTTTATTGAATAATGCTAAAAACGATTTAGAAACAAGCATTAATCTGGTACCTGAAACTAAAAATATGACCAGTGATTCTGTTGAAAATTATAGAAATAAATTAAGTCAAGCAAAAGATACATTAGCTAATGCACAAAAAGTGATTGATGATCCAACTTCAACCGTTGATGAAATTAATAAAACTATTGAAAATGTGAAACGTGCTAAAAATGAACTTGAACAAGCTAAACATGACTTAATATTAGATTATGATGCTATCATTAAAAAAATTAAACAACAAACTGATTTAACAGAGGCTCAGAAGGATAAATTAATAGAAAAGACAAAAGCTTCTACAACTTCTGATGAATTAGAAAATATTAAACATAATACTGATTTATTAAATGATGCGATGAAACAATTAAAAGAAAATATTGCTGGAAAAAATAAAGTCAAAGCAAGTATTAATTATACTGATGGAGATAAAAATAAAAAAGATGCCTATGATGATGCTTTAAAAGAAGCTGAAAAACGAATTAATGATGCAAAAAATCCTATAATTGATCCTAGCGTAATAAATCAACTAAAAGATAAGATCATTGAGGCTAAAAATAATTTAAATGGTGTAGAAAAATTACAAAATGCTAAAAATAATGTTAAACACATACTTGAAAGCTTAGAACATTTGAACAATGCACAAAAAAATGCGTTTAACAATATGATAGATAATGAAAATTCACGTGATAATTTAGATACAATTATTAATAAAGCTAAAGAAGTGGATAAAACGATGAAACATTTAATTGATGACATAGCTGATAATTTAGATATCAAGCATTCTGTTAATTATTCAGAAGCTTCACCAGATAAAAAATCCGCTTACGATGAACTTATTAAAAAAGCTGAAGACTTAATAAATAAAGGTATTGGTACAAATGCATCACTTGAAGAAATTAATAAATTAATTCAAGATATTAAAAAAGCAAAATATGATTTAGATGGAAAACATCAAGTTGAATTAGCTAAACAAAAAGCTTTAGTAGAGTTAGAAAATGAAGTTAACCGATTGAAAGATGAAATTGACAACAATCCTAACCTTTCTAAAGAAGATAAAGAAAAACTTAAATCTAAATTAGAGCGTCTTCTTGAAAATGCAAAGAGTCAGATTAATAATGCAACTACATTAACAGACATTAATAAGATTAAAGATAATACTCAAAAAGAAATCGATAAATTAAAAGCATTAATTGATGCTAAAATTTTGGCTAAACAAGAAATTATTGATTTTGCTAATAAAAAACGCCAAGAAATTCTAAATAATTCTAACTTAACTGATGCTCAGAAACAAAAAGCGGTAGCTAAAATAGACAAAGCTTTACAAAAAGCGCTTGAAAACATTGATAACGCAAATGATATCAATGAAATTAACCATAAACTTAAAGAGGGCAAAGATAATATAGCGAAAATTGTTGCAAAAGAAATTACTAATGCGTTAATAGATAATAAAATTAAAGAAATTAACGCACGCAAAGATTTAACAGATGAACAAAAAGCTAAATTAATTGATTATCTTGAAAAACTTAGACATGATACGTTAAAAGAAATTGATAAATCACATATTGATGATATCGGTTCAATTATCCAACAATTAATGGACAAATTGAATATGCTTGATATTGATAAAATTGAAAATATCTTAAGTCATAACAACAAAGACAATAATCAAAATCAATCAAATGTTGACGGTATTCAATCTAATAACAGTCATTTATCTAAATCACATAGATTACCTGATACTGGTTCAGAAGGTACATCTATTCAATTAGAGATTGAATTAATGACACTATTAGTTGGTCTAGGATTAGTATTAACGAATCGTAGAAAAAAACAAAAAAATAACAAGAATAAAAAATAAAAAAGATATAACTTATTATCTTTAAAAATAAAGAGCAAGAAACCACTATAAACTGGGTTTCTTGCTCTTTTTATTGAATAAATATTAACTATGCTTCAAAATCTATAATAATTCTTCCAGCATTCTCATGATTAAGTACTGTCTCAATAGAATGTTTTAAATCTTTAAAAGCAATTGTATTTTTAATTTCATGTAATTTATCAGATTTTAAATCAGTTGCTAGTCTTCTCCATACACGTTGACGTAATTTCATTGGTGTCATAACTGAATCAAGTCCAACGACGCTTACACCACGAAGAATAAATGGAAATACTGAAGTTTCAAAATGGTTACCACCAGTCATACCAATTAATGCAACACCGCCACCATTTGTTAGATGCTTTGCTATATAAGGTGTTCCAGGACCACCGCAAGGATCAATAGCAGCTTGCCAAGTTCTTTTTCCTAATATTTTATTATTATCTTCAGAAATACGATCGATAACTTCTCTTGCTCCTAATTCTTTTAATTTATTTGTAGCTTTTTTATTTCCAGTACTTGCTACAACTTTATAACCAAGTTCGTTTAACATCATTACAGCTAAAGACCCAACACCACCAGAAGCGCCACGTACAAGTACTTTATCGCCTTCAAGTGTCATAAAGTTTGCTTTTTCTAATTTTTCTATTGCTAAACCAGCTGTGTAACCAGCAGTCCCATAAATCATCGCTTCTTCAAGTGTTAGATTTTCAGGACATTTAACAATCCATTCTGATTTAACACGGGCATACTCACTAAATCCGCCGTAATGATTGACGCCTAAATCATAGCCAGTAATAATAACTTCTTCACCTTTTTCGATGGTAGGATCATCAGATTCTACAACTGTACCCGCTAAATCAATTCCAGGAACCATTGGATATGATTTAAGTACACCGCTATCTTTAACAGTGGTTAAGGCATCTTTATAATTAATACCAGAATATTGAACCTTTATTAAAACTTCACCTTCAGGTAAATCATTGATTGATAAATCTTTGAAATCACTTGTGACAGTGCCATCATTATCTTTTTCAACCATAAACGCTTTGAAATTTACACTCATAAAATCATACTCCTTAAAAATAAAAGATTAGATGTTAATTGCATATCCTAAATAACCATACCACATTTTAAACGAGTCATTAAGTTAAAAAGTTTATATAAATTAAATATAAAATAGTCTATATTTTGATAAAAAAATAATTATATTGACAGTAAAACAGCATAAATATATAATTTTACTGATAATGATTATCACTTGATAATAATCATGTTGATAGAGATATAAAACTGTAATTTTAAAATTTAGATGTAGAGAATATACATTTTAAAATATTTAACATCAAAAGATAATCACTAAATTTTAATGAGGTGAATTTATTATGAAGAAATTACCAACTATTTTACTAACATCATCACTACTATTAACAGCTTGTGGTCATAATAATCACGATAATGCTAATGAGAAAACTTCAAAAGAATCTACAAACAAGAATAAAGTAGCATTACAGAAAGCAGCTAATGAATATAGAAAATATACAAATGAACAGTTAGACCAGTTTTTAAAAGGAACTGAAGAATTTGTATCTGCAATAAAAGCAGATGATATTGAAAAAGCAAAATCTTTGTATCCTAAAGTACGTATGTATTATGAACGTTCTGAACCCGTAGCTGAAGCATTTGGCGATTTAGATCCTAAAATCGATGCCCGTCTAGCTGATATGAAAGAAGAGAAAAAAGAAAATAAGTGGACAGGGTATCATAAAATTGAAAAATCTCTTTATCAAAAAAATACAATAGATGAAATGACTAAGCAGGATGCTGATCAATTACTAAAAGATGCTAAAGAATTAGATGCTAAAGTAGATACATTAGATATTACACCTAAATTAATGCTACAAGGATCAGTGGATTTATTAAATGAAGTATCTACATCAAAAATTACTGGAGAAGAAGAGATATACTCTCACACCGATTTATATGATTTTAAAGCAAATATCGAAGGTGCTCAAAAAATTTATGAATTATTTAAACCTGAATTAGAAAAGAAAGACAAAAAATTGAGTTCTACAATTAAGGATAATTTTAATAAAGTGAATCAATTACTTGATAAATATAAAAATAATGATGGTTATAAAGATTATAGTGCAGTAACTAAAGAAGATAGAAAAGCTTTATCAGATGCAGTTAACTCACTAGGAGAACCATTAAGTAAAATGGCTGTGGTTACAGAATGAGTAATATAAACCATAAAAATCATCCTCAAATGACTAGACGTTCATTTTTAAAGTTACTAGGGATCGGAAGTGCTGGCGCTGTTATCGGAGCAAGTAGTGTAGGCAGTATCTTTTCGTTTAAATCGATGTTTGATACTCCTGAAAGTGAAGAAAACGATTCATATGAATTTTATGGACATATTCAAGCTGGTATTACTACACCAACTCAAAAAAATTGTAATTTCATTGCATTAGATTTAAAGTCCAAAGATCAAACACTAATTAAAGATATGTTTAAAAAATGGACTCAAATGTCTGTTAGTATGACTGACGGTGCTATTATCGGGGAGAATAGTAACAATACACTATTGCCGCCTGTAGACACAGGTGAAGCAATAGGATTAGATGCTAGCAAACTCACTTTAACATATGGCGTGAGTAAGTCTTTTTTGAAAAAAATAGGATTATCATCTAAAATTCCATTTGATTTTAGAGATATACCTCATTTCCCTAATGATCAATTAGATGAAGAGTATAGTGATGGAGATATTATGATTCAAGCTTGTTCAAATGATCCTCAAGTTATTTTTCATGCCATACATAACTTAATACGACCTTTTAGAGACATCATTAAAATTCGGTGGTCACAACATGGTTTTATTTCTACTAAAAAAATGAAACACCGAGAAATTTGATGGCATTTAAAGATGGTACAGTTAATCCACGAAAAAATAACGACTTGAAAAAATATGTATTCATTGATAATGGATGGGCAGAAAATGGGACGTATTGCATTATAAGACGAATTCAAATTCATATTGAGACATGGGATCGTACCGCATTAGAAGAGCAAGAAGCAACATTTGGTCGTAAACGTTCTACAGGTGCCCCTCTAACAGGTAAGAAAGAATTCGATAATATTGATTTAAAGGCAAAAAATAATAAGGGTAAGTATGTTATCGATGAGAATGCGCATACGCGTTTAGCTCGTGAAGTAAAAACTTCTATTAAACGTAGAGCATATAATTATAATGATGGTACAAATGCTAAAACAGGTGACTTAGATACTGGACTCATGTTTATTTGTTTCCAAAAATCTATTCAACAGTTTATCGATATTCAAAATAATTTAGGACACAACGATAAATTAAATGAATATATCACACATCGAGGTTCTGCATCATTTCTTGTATTACCAGGGATACAAAAGGGAGGCTATATCGGTGAAACACTATTTAGTTAAAATATCGATAATGACTCTCTTAATCATTATTACACGTTTATTTTCATTGACTTCAGTTAGTGTTGCAAATGATAGTCAATTAAATGATGCGTATGTAGCTATCTCTGATGCGAAATCGACATTAGAGCACAAACAATTAAATTATAACGAAAAACAAAACGTATTGAATGAAGTAAAACATAAAATAATGTCTTTAAATATTAAAGACAATAAAAAAGGAAAAGATGTTAAGTCGAAACTTCACATGATTGATCAAGCAACGACTACAAATAAACAAATCGACTCGTTATCAGAGTTAACAAAATCTCTCATCATTTACGAAAGTTCTGTATCGACTGATGATATTGATAAAGATATTAGAAATTTAAAAAAACAAATTAACGCAAAAGATAATATCATTCAAGAAGCTGTAAAAAATAAAGATAGATCAAAATTACAGTCTATTAATAATATGTTAAATCAAATTTGGAAAAACCATGAAACGGCCATCAGAAATTATGATGAAAATAAATATGGACAAATAGAAGTGTACTTGATGCAGTTGCGTGTAGCTATTCAAAAAGAACCATTAGACATAAAAAAAGTAGATAATGCTTGGAAGACATTTAAAACAAGTATTGATACTGTTGATAAAAAGCAATCAAATACTGAAAAAAATCAATATAAAGTTACCCAACTTAATATTGAATTAGAGAAAGCAATCAAAGGTATCGAGAGTCATCAGTTAAAACAATCAGATGAGGCACTAGCTAAATTTATACAAATATGGCCTTATGTGGAAGGCAAAATTCAAACTAAAAACAGTAGTTTATATACAAAAATTGAAGATAAAATTCCATATTATCAAAGTATTCTAAATAGTAGTAATAAAGATCGTATTAAAGAAAGTTTAATAAAAATAAATTCTGAAATCAAAGATACTGTAAGTGAAGAAGCGTATTCATCCATAGATGTAATGATTATCTTTTTACGTGAAGGATTAGAAGTATTATTAATCATATTGACATTAACAACTATGACAAGAAAGGTTAGAGACACTAAAGGGACAACAAGTGTCATTGGTGGCGCTATATTAGGTTTGATTTTAAGTCTCGCATTAGCACTTATCTTTATTCAAGTACTAGGAAATAATGGATTATTACGTGAAGGTATGGAAGCAGCACTAGGAATAATAGCAGTTGTTTTAATGTATATTGTGGGTATATGGATGCATAGACGTTCAAGTGCTAAGCGATGGAATGATATGATTCAACAAATGTATCACCATGCAATAAGTAATCGAAACTTAGCATTATTAGGTACAATTGGATTAATATCCGTTTTGAGAGAAGGCGTTGAAGTCATTATCTTTTATATGGGAATGATGGGAAGTATAAAAACTTTAGATTTTGTTATAGGAATTATACTAGCCATTGTTATATTAATCATATTTACATTGTTATTCAAAACAGTTATACGATTGATACCTATAATTGCTTATTTCACTTTAAAAAATACTAAAACAAAGCATCATATCTAAGTTGAAAATAAAGTCTCAAATGAGTGGATTAATTCACTCGTTTGAGACTTTTGCATTTGATTCTAATTCATTAATGTCGAGTAGTTATTTTAGTTAAAAGAATGCTTATTTCAAATAAAATAATGAGTGGTAATGTTAAAAATAGATTCAATGTGATATCTGGTGGTGCAAGAATACTAGCAATAATGAAACAAGTAAAATAAATATATTTGCGATATTGGTGTAATTGTTTAATATCTATTACATCCATTTTAACTAGTTCCATACAAAACACAGGTAATTGAAAGACGACACCAAATATAAATAACCACCTTATTAATTCATGTAAATAAGCATTAAAACCAATCACTGGTTGAATATACATTGTTTTCGATAATGTTAATGAAAATTTTATAATTAATGGGAATCCGATAGTATAGGCGAAACCAACACCAATGATAAATAACGCAGTACATAATAAACTATATTTATAAATAAAAAAACGTTCACGTCGATGAAGCCCTGGTGATATAAATACCCATAATTGATAGAAAATAATAGGAAGAACTAAGCACAAAGTTACAAAACTTATGATTAGTATATAGATTTGAATCATTTCAGTGAATGAAAAAGTATGTAAAACAACCTGAGTGCGTTTAATATGGTAAACAAAAGTTGTGATCCACCATTTAGATGATATGTATACTAACGGCAAAGTAATTAAAAATGAAATAAGTATATTAATTAAACGTCGTCTTAATTCTTCAAAGTGTTCGAGTAAGGTCGAACTAATTTGATTTGTCTCGCTGTTGTTTAGAATGTTTACTGGGTGTTTCCTCTACCTCATCTGAATCAATGTGTTCAGCTGCAGACTTAAATTCTCTTAAAGTACTGCCAATTGCTTTACCAAATTGTGGTAATTTTTTAGGACCAAAAATAATTAATGCAACCATACTAATAATGACTAAACTGGTAGGCCCAGCCATGCCTAATATAAATAACTCATGAAACATCTTAAACACCTCACTTTAATATAGTCTATCTTTACTTTATACTTATTGATAATTATTATCAATACATATTTTAATTTATAAAAAAATAATTTAATATAGTGTTTGAAATGTGTTTGATAAGGAATAAGATATTATCTGGTTTTGAGAAAAATAAGTACAATAAAAAGAGGGAAAATATGAAAGAAAACATTGAAGAAATTAAAAAAGATAATGTAAGTGAGTTAAGAAAAATTGCAGAAAAAACGTTTTATGATACTTTTAAAGGTAGTTATACTGACGAAAACTTTAAAAAATTTTTAAAAGAAAACTATAATGAAACGAAGTTATTATCAGAAATCGAACATCACCAATCATTTCACTATTTCTATAAGGTTGATGATGAGATTGCTGGTTATTTAAAATTAAATATTAATGAAACACAAACTGAACCAAAAGGTGATCAATATTTAGAAATTCAACGCATTTATTTTGATAAGGATTACCAAGGTGGAGGAAGAGGAAGTCAATTTATTCAATTAGCTATTGATAAAGCAAGAGAGTATAATAAATCAAAAATATGGTTAGGTGTTTGGGAAAATAATCTTTCTGCCATTGACTTTTATAAAAAGCAAGGCTTTGAAATTACAGGACACCATGACTTTATTAATGGTAATGTAATAGACACGGATTTAATTATGGAAAAAGAAATTTAAAATAACACAATAAAGTACTAAGAGGATAGAGAAGTTCTGTCCTCTTAGTGCTTTATTATTTATCTAAAATATCTCTCATAAGTTGAGTTAGTTTTTTTAGAGATTGATTATTACGATTTATAAGTGCATGTCGATGAATGGTAGGAATCGTATCATGTATTAAATGATTTAGTAACACTTCTTCGTCTGTGTACCAAACTTTTGCTAGACTATTCAGCACATCAATATAGACGCCACGTTCTTCTTTATATTCTTTGTGATTAGGAGTATATAAACAAACTTTTTTATCAATAGTCAGGGCATCAAAAATGATAGAAGAATAATCAGTAAGTACAATGTCTGATACTAAGATTAAATCTTGTGTTTCGATATCCGCAGGAGCCTCAATGACACCTTCTGGAATAGCATCATCACCTTCAATATGCCCCCTATATATCACATAGTATTTTTCTAGTAACTCTGGTGTCATCGTTAAAGGTGTAAATGATTCTGTATTTTTATGCCATGTTGGCGCATATAATAAAACAGGTTTTGTATGACTGAGTTTTAATTTTTCACGTATTTTTCTTTTCTGATTTTGATTATCTTTATAGTTTAGTAAATAACTTACTCGTGGATAACCAAAAGGAAGAAATTGAACCGTTTCATTAGGAAAAGCAGTCTCAAATAAACCTTCTGAAGCTTTTGAATCTAATAAGACATATGATTGGTGTTTCCATTTATTATATTTTCTTGCTCTGTAATTATAAATATTTTGATTTTGATAGGGTTCTTTACTATCTAAAAATAATTCTTTAATAGGCGTACCATGCCATAATTGAATGACTGTACCATTAGGTTGATACGCTTCGGGCATATAACTTTCAATGACTACAATTTTTGCGGTTTCAATAAGTTCTTTATTATGTTCTGCATCAATGCGAAGAAAATAAGGTCCATGTCTATCGTCAGTAATGTAATAAGCTTCTGTTGTTGGATTTCGTTTTACAAAGTAATTAAAAAGGTACTTAGAGTTACCTCTATAGCCATAATCGAATCCTAAAAATACAACATGATTTTTCAATTTGGATGTATCTTTAGTATAGACATAACTTAGTTTTTTATGATTTTGAATCGCACGTTGGTGAATTTTATTGTACATCCATTTAGGCAATTTAAATTTTGTTGTTACAAGCCAGCTATCAGCAAAACGAAGAGTTTCGTCAGTTAGTGGATGCTTATATTTAGGAAATGGAATCGAATGGCCGTGGATATAAGCTAGTTTATTTAAATCAAAGTGATTGGCAATTTTAATTTCTCGTGTATCTAACGAATTCCAAAATGAACTAGATGTCTGTAATTCCTCAATAAAATCAAACACCACATGTCCATCTATATCGATCTCATTTTTTAAAATAGTGATGACTGCTAGATCCATAATAGATTGAATTTGATATTTTGAAAGATAAATCAGCGCAGTATCAATATTATAAATGAGATTTGGATAATGATTAATATTATTCATCCAAGCGAGAAAACTTAATTTATCATTCCCAAAATAACGACAATCATTAAGATAAACACCATGGATTGTGTAATCAACCGCAATAGAATGTTCACCTAATGAGACAGCATTAAGCATGTCTTGATTAATTTTTATTTCGTTAGAATAGGGGATAAAATGTGAATACCCTGCAGATTTAGCTTTATTAAGTTGTATATCTAGATGTGCCATATTAGATATATTTATTTGTTTAATCATTATGCATTATCCTTTAACTCCTAAATTTCATATTTTTATTTTACCATGCACTTTTAAAAAATTCATATTTACATGAATGATAATATAAAATCATATACTAATGAAAATTCAAATAGATTTTACTACTATTGTTGACATAAATTATTTTTACAGTATTGTCAATTGTGATAAGAAATGTTATATTATTTTTGTGAAAATATTCACAAAAATAAAAAGTGTAATATTCTAATTTTAACTTGATTACAATATGTTAATTTTTGTGAATACCTGTTAAAATTAGAAAAGTGAATTTTTAGTTGTTTAGCTAGATAATTCATCAATATAATAAAATATTAAGGAAAGAAGCGTTTAAACTATGTTAGTACATTCTTTTAACCCTTTTGGTAACTTAGTGTTATCTAGTTTAATTGCAGCGATTCCAATCATTTTATTCTTGTTATGCTTAACAGTGTTTAAAATGAAAGGTATTTATGCAGCAATTACTACTTTAGTAGTGACTTTACTTATCGCTATCCCATTCTTTAAATTGCCAGGTGGTATTGCGACAGGCGGTGTAATCGAGGGATTCTATCAAGGTATTATTCCAATTGGTTATATTGTTATCATGGCCGTTTTATTATATAAAACGACTCAAGAATCAGGTCAATTTAGTACAATTCAAGATAGTATCATGAGTATCTCTCAAGACCAACGTATTCAATTACTATTAATTGGTTTTGCGTTTAATGGTTTCTTAGAAGGTGCTGCTGGTTTTGGTGTGCCAATTGCAATCTGTGCATTATTACTTGCTCAATTAGGTTTCAAACCTTTACAAGCAGCAATGTTATGTTTAATTGCTAATGCGGCTTCAGGTGCATTTGGTGCAATTGGTATTCCAGTAGGTATTGTGAATACACTTCATTTACCAGGTCACGTACAAGCCATGGCTGTTTCTCAAACATCTACTTTAACTTTGGCAATTATTAACTTTATTATTCCATTCTTATTAATCTTTATTATTGATGGATTTAAAGGTATTAAAGAAACATTACCTCAAATTTTGGTAGCATCAATTACGTTTACTGTATTACAAGGTTTAATTACAGTATTTGTTGGACCAGAATTAGCTGATATTATTCCACCATTAGTAACAATGGGAGTTTTAGCAGTATTTTCTAAAAAAGTTCAACCGAAAAATATCTTTAGAATCCAAAAAGATGTTAAACCAGAAGCGGTTAAACCGCATAGTGGTAAAGAAATTCTATATGCATGGAGTCCATTCATTATCTTAACGATTATTGTTATGGTTTGGAGTGCAACATTCTTCAAAAACTTATTTGCACCAAATGGTCCTTTATCAGCATTAGTATTTAATTTCAATTTACCAGGCACATACAGTGATGTTACACACAAACCAATTATGTTAACTTTTAACTTTATTGGTCAAACTGGTACTGCCATTTTACTAACAATTATTATTACAGTATTAATGTCTAAAAAAGTTAGCTTTGGTGATGCAGGTCGTTTATTTGTCGAAGCATTTAAAGAATTATGGTTACCAATTTTAACAATTTGCTTCATCTTAGCAATTTCTAAAATCACAACTTATGGTGGTTTAAGTGCAGCTATGGGTCAAGGTATTGCAAAAACAGGTGGCGTCTTCCCAATCTTATCTCCAGTATTAGGTTGGATCGGTGTGTTTATGACAGGTTCAGTAGTAAACAACAACTCACTATTTGCACCAATCCAAGCTTCTGTAGCACAACAAATTGGTACAAGTGCACCATTACTTGTTGCAGCTAATACTGTTGGTGGGGTTGCAGCTAAATTGATTTCACCACAATCTATTGCGATTGCAACAGCAGCTGTAAAACAAGTGGGTAAAGAATCAGAATTACTTAAAATGACTCTGAAATACAGTATAGGATTACTTATCTTTATCTGTATTTGGACATTTATCTTATCTATATTTATGTAGATATCATTAAAAGGATTGCAATTCGGAGAATTCCGATTGCAATCCTTTTTTATTTGAAAATAGAGTAAAAATAATCGTAAATTTTATCTGGAGAATAATGTTCAAGAGTTCGATGACTCGATTTAATCATATTTTCTGAATGCTCTCTCTTTTGAATAGCAAGATTAATATATTTTGCTAATGATTGTGCATTTGCATAGTCTGCTAAATAACCATTTTTATTATGTTGAATCAGTTGTGAAGGTCCAAGCGTATCTTGAAAACTAATAACAATATTGTCTTGAGCCATTGCTTCTAATATGACCATTCCAAACCCTTCGTTTCGTGAAGGAACGACAGTCATTCGACTTTGCGCTAATTTTTCATTAAGGTGTTGAGTTGCTGGGTGTATGGTTATTAAGTCATTAAGCTGGTAATGATTAATAGTTTCTTGTAAATTTTGATGTTCTTGACCTTCACCATAAATCTCAATTTTATAGTTTTTCTGTCTAAGCGTATCTTTAATGAGTTGGACACTTTCGATTAAAATATCATAACCTTTTTCATATTCTAGACGTCCGGCACTTAAAATAATATTTTTTTTAGGTAAATTTAATTTTTTAGTTCGAATAATATTAGGAACGACATATACAGGTGTTTCAATGAATGATTCATAATGGTCTTTATCAGTATGAGTTAAAGTGGTTAGTGCGTCTAGATGTTGATAAGCAGCTAATATTTCTTGTTGATACGCTTTGGGATAGGCATTTAAATTCATATGTTCCATGCCTATTGTTATTGCATGTCCATGATAATATTTAGAAATAAATATATTAAAACTTGCTCTTGTACCAATGAGTACATCGGTATCTATATCATTAATTGCACGTATCAGTTTATGTTCAATATACTTCGAGAATTGATTTAAACCAGGCTCATGTTTTGAAAGGTAGATAGGCTTTATTAAAGGAGTGTATTTATTAAGTCGATTCATGAAGATAGAAATAACATTTTGTGGTTTTAGTCTATAATCAACTAAGTGTTTTATTTTAATAGAAGAATTAAGTTTGAAGTAAGGCATATCTTTAGCTCTAAAAACAGAGATAATTTCAACGTTATGACCTTTGTCCGCTAAGGTATTTGCTAATTCAGTAATTGCTTTAACTGTGCCACCTAAGGCGTATATATTATGCATTAAAAAAGTAAATGATTTCATGATTATACCTCGTTATTAATAATATTATAAAAATTATAGCATGTAATAAACCAACTGTATAAATATTGTAAGCTTTATAATAAAATTAAAATATTTTTGAAAATAGAAACGAAATAATGTAATAATTCGTGTAAATACTTTTTTCAAAGAGAAATTATGTATATAATTACTATAGTAATTAAAATTTTATTTACGCTTTTAACGTCAAATTAATATTTATTTTTCATCAATTAAAGAAAGCGTTTTAAATTAAAAATGGTCGTGTTTATTTTGACTGAAGATGTGATTATAAAAGGGGGACTGGGTTGTTATGAGTATAGAACATAGCAAAACAGATGTCATCTTAATCGGTGGCGGAATAATGAGCGCAACATTAGGAACATTACTAAAAGATTTATCTCCAGAAAAAGAAATTAAAATTTTCGAAAAATTGGAACAATCAGGTGAGGAGAGTTCTAATGTATGGAATAATGCTGGAACAGGACATTCAGCTCTATGTGAATTGAATTATACAAAAGAGAATAAAGATGGCAGTATTGATGTAACGAAAGCGATTAAAATTAATGAACAGTTCCAAGTATCTAAACAATTTTGGGCTTATCTAGTTAGAACTGGTCAACTAGAACATCCAGGTAATTTTATTCAATCTGTGCCACATATGAGTTTTGTTAAAGGTATTTTAAACGTAGACTTTTTGAAAAAACGTGTAAAAACTTTAAAAGAAAATATTTTATTCCAGAAAATGGAAATCACAGAAGATCGAGATAAAATTGTTGAATGGGTGCCGTTAATGGTAGAAGGTAGAACATCACCCGTTCCTATTGCATTATCTCGTGATGAAACTGGTACAGATGTAAACTTTGGAGCACTCACTAAAAAATTAATTTCTAATTTAAAAGAACGTAATGTAGAGGTTACGTACCATCAAGAAGTTCAAAATATTGAAAGATTGAACAATGGTTACTGGAAAGTAACTGTCAAAGATTTGAAGTCTAATACAATTCATACGTTTGAATCTGAGTTTGTGTTCATTGGTGCTGGAGGAGCAAGTCTTCCACTTCTACAAAAAACTGGAATTAAGCAGTCTAAACATGTAGGTGGTTTCCCGGTAAGTGGTCTTTTCTTACGTTGTAAAAACAAAGACGTTATTGAACGTCACTATGCAAAAGTATATGGTAAAGCAGATGTTGGAGCACCGCCAATGTCTGTACCACATCTAGATACACGATTTGTAAATGGAGAACGATCTCTATTATTTGGACCGTTTGCAGGTTTCTCACCTAAATTTTTGAAAACAGGATCCAATTTAGATTTAATTCGCTCTGTTAAACCGAATAATATTATGACGATGTTAACAGCAGGAGTTAAAGAGTTCAATTTAACTAAATATTTAATTTCTCAATTAATGCTTAGTCATAAAGATCGAATGAATGATTTAAGAATCTTTTTACCAAATGCTAGAGACGAAGATTGGGAAGTTGTTATTGCTGGACAACGTGTTCAAGTGATTAAAGATACAGAAGATAGTAAAGGAAATTTACAATTTGGTACAGAGGTCATTACTTCTGATGATGGATCACTTGCAGCATTATTAGGTGCTTCTCCAGGAGCTTCAACAGCTGTCGATATCATGTTAGATGTATTAAAACGCTGTTACAAAAATGAATTTGATGCTTGGATTCCAAAAATTAAAGAGATGATTCCATCATACGGACTTAAACTTAATGAGCACGAAGAAGTTTATAATGCAGTAAATAAAGAAGTAAGAAAATATTTAAATGTGAAATAATCGAAAAAACAGGTAGTGTCATTTTTAACACTGCCTGTTTTTTCGATTAAGTTAAAATAGAATATGTGGAAATAGAATTTTAAATGTCGTGCCATTTTCAGAATCACTAGATACATATATTTTACCATGATGTAAATCAATGATGGACTTAGTAATTGCTAGTCCTAAACCATTACTATTATCACTAGCATTGAGTTTATAAAAACGATCAAATAGATGGGGCATCGCTTGTTTAGAAATAGTTTGTCCTTCATTTGTGACCGTAAACATAATATGATTATTTTCTTGATTCAAAGTAATATCGATAATGCCATTTGTATCTGAATATTTAATAGCATTTTGAATTAGATTCGAAAATGCTTGATGTAAAAGACGACGATTTCCTTGGAAATATATTTTATGCATATCAGATAATAACATCAATGATTTATCATCAATCGTGTATTGTTCGTGTCGAATGATATCAGTAACGAGTGAAGATAATTCTAACGTATCGTCAACAGATAAGTGATTCGCACTATCTAATTCAGATAGTAATAGTAGTTCTTTTATTAAGTTACTAAGACGTGTGATTTCTAAATGAATATCATTGATTAAGCTATGACGTTCATCTTCTGAATGCGCAGATTGTAATTCATTCAATAGTCTTTCAATATGTGTAAGAGGTGTTTTAATTTCATGTGAAACATTTTGAACAAAATGTTGACGCATGTCATCTAATTGTTTTAATGACTGGCGCATGGTATCAAAGCGAAACTGTAAAGTACCAATTTCATCATGACGTGTACGAGAAATGGGTGTTTCAAAGTTTCCATTCATTAATTGTTCTGTCGCAATTTTTAACTTTTTAATAGGTTTAATGATTGAGTATGTTGAACCAATAACAAGTGAAATAGATATTAGTAATAAGAAAATGAGCAATACAAATAAAAATATTCTAAACTCGCCGAAGGTTTTACCTATATCTGGTCTCATAAATACTGCTATAGGTTCATGATCTTCATGAAATCTTACACCCACAGTGTTATCTGTTTCATTATCAAAGAAACCTGTCACAAATAATTCAAAAGGTTTATTCTTTATACCGTGATAATCATGACCACGCATAACTTGATTAATAGATGAAGAAGACAATGTATCTTTTCTAAAAGGTTCACCATAAAATCTTTTTTTTCCTTGTTTATCGACGGTAACGATTTGATAATTCATTTGTCCTAAATGTTGAAAATAAAGGTTTACGGATTTTGAAGGAAGTTGATGTTCATAAGCACGAGCTTCTTTTAACGTGCGCATAATTTTAGTGTCATTATTGTCTTTGAGATTGAAATGATAATGTATATTGGCAATGAAAAAACTAACTAATGCACTAAAAATAATCACAGTAATAGTATAAATTGCAATGCGACTATATAAAGTTTTAAACATCTTTATTCACCTTGTATCCCTGGCCTCTTACAGTTTGAATTTCAATAGTTGCTTTTAATTTTTTTAAACGTGTTCTTAAACGCTTAATATGAACGTCTACCGTTCTTTCATCGCCTTCATAATCGAAACCCCAAATTTTTTCAATAATAGACTCTCTTGTAAAAATTTGTCTTGGATGAGTGCATAATAAAAATAGGAGTTGGAATTCTTTAGTAGGAAGATTCATTTTTTTAGATTCTACACTCACCTCCATAAATTCATCATTTAAAATGACATTTCCTATTTCAATCTTATTTTGCGTATTAATTTGATAACGACGCAAAACGGCACGAATTCTAAATAATAATTCCTTAATTTCAAAAGGTTTAGTTACATAGTCATCTGTGCCACTGACAAATGCACGTTCTTTATCACTTAATGCATCTCGTGCTGTTAGCATAATAACTGGTAATTGATAACGATCTTTTAATAATTGACATAATTCAAACCCATCCATACCTGTCATCATAATATCTACAACTGCGATATCGACAGGGTGATGATTAAGATATTTTAAAGCTTGTTCTCCACTCGACTGTGTCACTGTTTTTATATGATCTGCTTCTAAACGTTTAGAAACGTAATGTAAGAGTTTTGGATCATCATCTACAATTAAACATTTTATCATTTACTTTTCGCTCCTTTTCTAATTATTATACGAATCTTTAAAATCTAAGACAATTTTCTTTGTTGTTCATATTCAGTTCATATTTACTCTCTATACTGTTTAATAAAGATAAATAGGGAGGAAAAAGAAATGAATTTAGCTTGGAAAGAAATAAAATTTTATAAATTTCGATATATATTAATTATGCTGATCATCTTCTTACTTGGGAGTATGGTATTATTTATTAATGGTTTAGCTCAAGGTTTAGCGAGAGAAAATGTGTCATTTTTAAATAATCAAAATGCACAAACATATATTATTGAAAAAATGAAAGAACCTAAAATTGAAACATCACAACTTGATTCAAATCAACAAAATAAGATAGAAGATATTATAAATCAACAAGCAACACATCTTGGACCTCAAACATTAAAATTAAAACAACAAGATCAAGATATTCTTACTTTCTCTACTTCTAAAGAAGATCGTCCCTCTTTAAAAGAAGGTCACTATCCTAATCATTCACATGAAGTTGCAATAAACGATAAATTAACGGGACAAGATGTAAAAAAAGGAGATACGATTAAGTTTAAAGGTCATAAAGAAGCTTATAAAGTAAGTGGTATTATTGAAGATACAATGTATTCTCATAGTTCAATGGTTATGATGAATCATTCAGATTTTAAGGCGCTTAATAAGAATTATTCTACATTCTATCCAGTTAAAGAATTAAGTAAAAAAGATAAAAATAGAATTAATGATATTTCTAATGTAACAACTGTTAGTGAAAAAACGTTGACTGATAACATTGCAAGTTACCAAGCAGAACAAATGCCATTGAATTTAATGATCATTAGTTTGTTCGTGATTACAGCAATTGTATTAAGTGCATTCTTTTATGTTATGACCATTCAAAAAATTCCACAAATAGGTATATTAAAAGCAGTAGGTATTAAAACGAGACATTTATTAAGCTCATTAATTATAGAGATTATTTTAACTACCATGGTTGGTGTTATTTTAGCCACAGTACTTATTTTAATATTAAGTTTAATTATGCCAGTTACTATGCCATTTTATTTAAGTTACGGTACAATTTTATTAATGATTGTTATTTTTCTTATTGTAGGATTTATCGGTGCCTTACTATCATTTATCAAAGTATTAAAAGTGGATCCAATTGATGCTATTGGAGGTATGGAATAATGACATTAAAACTCGAACATATTAGTAAAACATTTGGAGAAGGTTCAGCGAAGACAAAAGTATTAAAAGATATTAATTTAGAAGTTCAACCAGGAGAGTTTATTATTTTAAATGGTGCATCAGGTTCAGGTAAATCGACATTATTAAATATATTAGGTGGGTTGTTAACACCTACTGATGGTAAGATATTATATGAAGGTCATGACTTATATTCAAATTATAAAAATAGTACAGAATTAAGACTTAATGATATTGGTTTTATTTTTCAAGCGTCACACCTTGTTCCTTATCTAACTGTTGAAGAACAACTCACTGTTATTGCTAAGGAAGCGGGAGTAAATAAAAAAGAAGCTGTTTCAAATGCTAAATATTTATTAACAGAAATTGGTCTCAAAGATCGTTTGAATGCATTTCCACATATGTTATCAGGAGGAGAAAAGCAACGTGTAGCAATTATGCGTGCCTTTACAAATAATCCTAAAATCATTCTTGCCGATGAACCAACAGCAAGCTTAGATGCGAGTCGTGCTACGAAAGTAGTAGAGATGATTAGGGAACGTATAAAATCTGAACAAATGGTAGGTATTATGATTACACATGACGAGCGATTATTTGACTATGCTGATCGCGTCGTAAAATTAGAAGACGGCAAAATACTTAATTAAAAAGTGAGTAGTATTCATATTATGGAAAAGGCTGGATCATATAAGAAAATGATCCAGCCTTTTTGTATATTAAAATAATATCCAAATTGACGCTATAAATACCCCAACTAAATACAAAGTCAAAAGTAATTTATATTGATACATAAGTGCAAGAAAATCGCGTAAAAGCGCTTTATCTAGAAAATGATAAGGCGTTGAACTTCCTAATCCTATTACTTTTATATTTAACTTTTGTGCAAAACGTAAGGCTCTTAAAATATGAAATTGACTCGTCACACATAAAATACTAGGAACATTTTTAAATGATGTATTAATGAAAGATTTAGAATATAAAAAGTTCTCATATGTACTGCTTGATTGTGATTCCATCAATATTGAAGACGATGATACGCCACATTTAATGAGATAATTCTTCATTGCTAAAGCCTCTGAAATTGGTTCGTCAGGACCTTGACCACCACTTACCAATATATTGCAATTATGCGACTGTACATTATAGATTTTTAAAGCTCTATCTAGTCTTGAGGCTAGCATAGGAGTGACTGTTTCATTGAATATACCTGCGCCAAGTATAAGAATCACATCATATTGTTTATGGGTTTTAGCACATCCAAATGCAGAAGAAAAAGTTAAATATGTAATGAAAGTGTAACAAGCACTAAATAAAATTAAAGCAATCCATAAAAATATGCCATTTAAAATAGGTAATGGTATTGTACTAAGATATATAAATATACTAATAAATAAGGTACCATTTATTAATCTACGAAACATTTTGTTTAAGAAATGGATTCCTTTTTTAATTTTAAATAGATGAGAATGTTTGACAAGCAAACCAATGGTAGAAATGATGATTAATATAAACAAACCAGTTGGTAGAGTCATGGTCATGATATTAATGAGATTAATGGTGAAACATAATATCACGCTTGTAATAAAAAAAGAAAGGGATATAAAATATCTTATATTAAACAAAACACTTAGGATAATAATTAAAACAATAAATAATAAAATGATTGCTAGCATATTTAATAACCTCATATCTATTTATATATTTAAATGTAATGAAAGGGTCACAATTTAGCAACTATTATATTTTTCTATTTGTTTTCAACGTGGAAAATTATTGATATTATTTAACAGAGTATAAAAATTAACTGCACAATATATGAAATTATTTAAGTAAGGAGATTTGTAATGAGTAGAATCTCAAAAAATCATATTGAATTTATGAAACATTTCATAGATGAGACAAATACATTAACGTCTAAACTTTTAAAAGATCAACAAGTAAAATATGGTGTTTCTACTGAACAATCGAATGTACTACGATTACTCAGTCATCATCAAGCTTTATCTATAACGGAAATTACTGAAAAACAAGGGGTTAATAAAGCGGCAGTAAGTCGTCGTATAAAAAAATTAATAGAAAGTGACTTTGTTGCATTACAGAAGCCTAACAATAAAATAGATCAACGCTTAAAGTATATTGTTTTAACAGAAAAAGGGCGCCAATATACGGAAGAAAATAATGAAATTATAAGTCAAATTGTGAATGATATGGTTAAAGACTTATCTAGTAAGGATATAGAAAAAGCTCTGAGTGTGCTTCATATTATAGATGAACGTGTGAAGCATTTTAACGCTAAGATAAAATAAACGTTAATCGGAAATTATCTCCACAAGAAAAAAGAGTTATAATATTTATGTGAAAAATATAAATGACATTGCATCTTATGAGAGGAAGTTGATGACAAAATGAAACAATGTCCTTATTGTGGACAAGAATTAAATAAAAGTGATAGGCAATGTTCTAATTGCGGAAATATGATACCTAAAGAAAAAAATAAAGCAACATCGTCCTCTCAATCAGAACAATCTAATTTAAAATTTAAAAAGTTTATTCCTTGGGTCATTATAACTTTCATTATTATTTTAATTGGTATTGTTTTCATACTATTAAAAAATTTCAATTCTCCCGAAGCTCAAACCAAAATTCTTGTAAACGCAATTGATAACAACGATGCTCGAAAAGTAGCTACGTTAATTAGTACTAAAGATGTTCCTGTAGATGATGAAGAAGCAAGTGTTTATATTCAATATATTAAAGATGAAGTTGGAATGATGAAATTTATTCATGATGTCAAACACACAACAGATAAATTAAATAAAAGTAATCATGATTCTGCCTATATACAAACAAAAACAGATAAAAATGTATTAAAAATTAGTAAAAATGGAACGCGTTTTTTAATCTTTAATAATATGAGTTATAGACCATCTACAAAAACTGTTATTGTTAAGCCGAAAATAGATACAAAATATGAATTTAAAGCTGGTGGAAAACGTAGAGTCATTCATGCAAAGGCGAATCAAGCAACTTCTATTGGTAAATACATTCCAGGTGTTTATGCTATCGATGCTGAAAAAGACACAGAATATGGTCATTTTACAGGTCAAATGAAATTTGATTTTAGATATGCTAAAGGAAATACTGTGGATGTTAATGAGAACTTTAACGAAGCTTCACTTAAAGTTAAATTAAAGGGTAAAAGTGACTTAGATAAAAACACATTGAAAGTAACTATTAATGATAAAGAAATGAAATATGATGCATCAAAAATATATGGTCCATATCCTCAAAATAAAGACATTAGTGTTTCAGCTACAGGTATGGTTAAAGACAAAACATTTACGTCTACAAGTAAAACAATAAAAGCAAAAGATTTAGGAAACATTAATAGTGCAATACTAGATTTTGATGAAGATAAAATTTCTGATTATGTTTCAAAGAAAACTGAAGAAGAAAACATACTTAGAGTTACGTTAGAACCATTTTTTAATCAATATACCTATGCGCTAAATTATGCTATTAATCAACAAAATTTTGAGATAATAAGTCCATTTCTAAAAAATAAGTCTGATGCATATATAGATATAAAAAATCATTTAAGTGATTCAAAGCATTTTGAATTCTCACAGTTGTTAAGTGCAACTCAAAGTGGAGATATTATTAAAGCTAAAGTACAACAAATTAATCAACGCGGAGAAATAGAATATGTCACTTATGAAATAGAAGAAGATAAAGATAATGGAATATTACAAATCATAAACATTAAATAGATTCTAAGGAGAATATTTAAATGGAACAAAGACATAACCAAGATAAGCATTCCTTGTTATTTATTATTATTCTAGGTATGTTGACTGCTATAGGACCGTTAGCGATTGATATGTTCTTACCTGGTTTACCTGAATTGAAAAATGATTTTAACACTACGACAGCTAATGCTCAATTGACATTATCGTTTTTTATGATTGGTCTTGGAATTGGTAATTTATTTGTAGGACCGATTTCCGATAGTGTGGGGCGTAAGAAACCTTTAATTATTGTTATGACCATTTTTACTCTTGCAAGTCTCGGAATCATATTTGTTCATAACATATGGCTTATGATTATCTTAAGACTTTTACAAGGTATTACCGGGGGAGGCGCGGCAGTTATTTCAAGAGCCATTGCAAGTGATTTATATAAAGGTAATGAATTAACTAAATTTCTATCTTTATTAATGCTAGTTAATGGTGTTGCACCGGTTATTGCGCCTGCGCTTGGAGGTATCATTTTAAGTGTAGCAGTTTGGAGAGTCGTATTTGTTATATTAACTATCTTCGGTATATTAATGGTAATGGGAAGCCTAACAAAAATACCAGAATCTTTAAGTTTAGAGTATAGAGATAGCAGTGGTATCAAAGTGATATTTCAGAATTTTAAAAGCTTATTAGGTACACCACGATTTGTACTACCCATGCTAATACAAGGTGTTTCATTTATTTTATTGTTTAGTTATATTTCTGCTTCACCGTTTTTAGTTCAAAAAATTTATGGTGTATCCCCACTGCATTTTAGTTGGATGTTTGCTGGAATAGGAATAACATTAATCATCTCTAGTCAATTAACAGGAAAATTAGTAGATTATATTCATACGCAAACACTTTTAAGGTTATTGACATGTATCCAAATTATTGGTGTATGTATTGTTTCGTTAACGCTCATCCAACATGGACCATTCATTTTTTTAGTGATTGGTTTTATAACATTAGTAGCTCCAGTTACAGGTGTAGCTACTTTAGGTTTTTCTATTGCGATGGAAGAAAGTACCACTGGTAATGGTAGTGCTTCGAGTTTATTAGGGCTTGTGCAATTTTTATTTGGAGGTATTGTTACACCTTTGGTAAATGTAAAAGGAGAATATAACAGTACACCTTATCTAACAATCATTATTAGTGCAATTGTGATCCTTATTATTTTACACCTTATTAATTTTAAAGTGTTTAAAACAAAAAGATAAATAAATAGGGAACAAAACAGAATCAAATTAAATTCTGTCTTGTTCCCTTCTTTATTATCTCTGTAACTTAATTGTATTGGATAATAAAGAATTTGCTACTTCTTTAGGACTTTCTTGGCAACCGCTTCTTAGCCAGTAAAGAATTACTCCAATTTGACCGCTAATTGTATAAGAAATAAAAAGCTCTCTATTTTGAATTAAAGTTTCATTTTCAGTTAAAATCTTATCGTAATATTTCTTGGTAATATCTAAGTAGTCCATAACTAAACTTCTATTTGGATTTGAGATAAAAATAGCGTGAAAAAAAGATTTCTTTCTATATATATATTTGAGAATAATATGGAAGAACTTAAATACTTTTTCAGGCTCTTTTTTTATATTGTGAAAATTATTAGAAAGTGCTTTTAATAATTTTTCATACTTATTTAAATGGTAACTTTGGATTGTAGACAATAAGTCGTATTTATCCTGAAAATTATCATAAAAGGTTGAACGATTAATTTTACATTTTGCACATATCATTT
This sequence comes from Staphylococcus sp. HMSC070D05, assembly GCF_001815595.1. Classification (NCBI taxonomy): domain Bacteria; kingdom Bacillati; phylum Bacillota; class Bacilli; order Caryophanales; family Staphylococcaceae; genus Staphylococcus; species Staphylococcus sp. HMSC070D05. The sequence goes on from NZ_KV821098.1 coordinate 24,243, forward strand.
TAATTGAAATTTGTTCGAAGGGATAATCTTCTAGAAAATCGATCATACTTATTATAATTTTATATTTCGCTTTTAATTTCATGTATGTCACCTAAATTAAAAAGAATAACCGACAATTTTTTAAGTTTTGTTGGTGTTTTTTTTATTGATATGTCTTTATAATATATAAAGTGATTTTTAAAAGCAAATAGGAGGAAAGTTCAATGAAGAAAATGGTGTTAATCAATATCATTACTATCGTTGCTTTAGTTATTATCGGAGTAGTTGGATTTTATTTCTATCATAATGCAACTAGCTATGTAACAACTGATAATGCTAAAGTTGACGGTAATCAAATTAAAATTGCGAGTCCAGCATCTGGACAAATTAAATCTTTTGACGCAAAACAAGGCGATAAATTGAAAAAAGGTGACACAGTGGCAGAAGTAACTGCTCAAGGTCAAGATGGTCAAACTCAAGATCAAAAAATTAAAATGCCACAAGATGGTACAATTGCTAAAACTGATGGAATGGAAGGCTCTATCGCTCAAGCAGGTTCACCAATTGCTTATGCATATAATTTAGATGATTTATACATTACAGCTAATATCGATGAAAATGATTTAAGCAGCATTGAAAAAGGCGATAAAGTTGATGTAACAATCGACGGTCAAGATTCTAAAATCGATGGTAAAATTAAAGAAATCGGAAAAGCAACTGCAAATAGTTTCTCATTAATGCCATCATCAAACAGTGACGGTAATTATACTAAAGTTTCACAAGTGATTCCTGTGAAAATTTCTTTAGATTCACAACCATCTAAAAATGTTGTTCCTGGAATGAACGCTGAAGTTAAAATCCATAAAGACTAAGGAGGTCATAAAATGACAGTGGCCTTCATTATTGGATATATCGTTGCAGCGGTCATTTTAGTTGGTTTAATTAATTTATTCGTGTTGAAATCACGTAATAAATCTAAATTAAATCAATCAAAGGGACAACAAGTAAATGAAGAATCTAAGAGTCAAAATAATCCATCTAAATTTAAAATGAGTGACTTAGAACAAAATAACGATGCAAAGAATGCATCATCTTCTCAGATCAGTGAAGAGAAAAAACGTTACTTTAATAATGATCAATCTCATTATAAGGAAGATAACGATATCAATAGTGATAAAAGAAAAAATCATTTTGAAGAAGAACAAGAGCAACAAGATTCATCTTCAGAACAAATTCATCCTGAGCAAAAGCAAACTTCACATTCCTTACACTACTCATACGATGAACAACGCAATGCTCATGCTGAAGATACAGTAAACCATAATGGTAGAGATGTTAATAATCAACATCATTCGAAAGATTCTATTTATGAACCTATTAATCCTGATTCACAAGAAGGACGTGTGAACGAACGTATAAAAAACCAAACACAAGATTTTGTCTTCGGTGCAGGGATTACAAGAGGTAAAATTTTAGCTGCTATGTTGTTTGGTATGTTTATCGCAATTTTAAACCAAACATTACTTAATGTAGCTTTACCTAGAATTAATACAGAGTTCAATATTTCTGCTTCAACTGGGCAATGGTTGATGACAGGCTTCATGTTAGTAAACGGTATTTTAATACCAATAAGTGCGTTTTTATTTAATAAGTATTCATATCGTAAGCTATTTTTAATAGCGCTTTTATTATTTACAATCGGCTCATTAGTTTGTGGTATTTCAACTAACTTCCCAATTATGATGGGAGGACGTGTTTTACAAGCGATTGGTGCAGGTATATTAATGCCATTAGGATCTAATGTAATTGTTACTATTTTCCCACCTGAAAAACGTGGTGTGGCAATGGGAACAATGGGTATCGCAATGATTCTTGCTCCAGCGATTGGACCAACATTATCTGGTTACATCGTCCAAAATTATCATTGGAATGTTATGTTCTATATGATGTTTATCTTAGGATTACTTGCTTTCTTATTTGGATTAGCATGGTTCAAAATTTATCAAAAAACAATCAATCCCAAAGCAGATTATCGTGGTATCGTATATAGTACAATTGGATTTGGTGCTTTATTATATGGCTTTAGTGAAGCTGGTAATAAAGGATGGGGTTCAACTGAAATCATTATAATGTTTATAATTGGTGCTATTTTCATTATCTTATTTGTTATTCGTGAATTAACAATGAAAGTACCAATGCTTAATTTAGAAGTGCTAAAATCACCAACATACACACTTACTACTGTTATAAACATGGTAGTAATGATGAGTTTATTCGGAGGTATGATTTTATTACCATTATATCTTCAAAATTTACGTGGTTTCTCAGCATTAGATTCTGGTTTACTATTATTACCAGGGTCATTATTAATGGGTGTATTAGGACCTGTGGCTGGTAAATTACTTGATACTATTGGTCTTAAACCACTTGCTTTATTCGGTATTGCAGTGATGACTTACGGAACGTATGAATTAACAAAATTGAATATGGATACTTCTTATCTTCATATTATGAGTATTTATGTAATACGTTCGCTAGGTATGGCATTTGTTATGATGCCGTTAATGACTGCAGCTATCAATGCTTTACCACCTCGCTTAATTTCTCATGGTAATGCGTTCTTAAATACGATGAGACAATTAGCTGGTTCAATTGGTACTGCAATTCTTGTTACTGTAATGACAACTCAATCTACAAATCATCTTAATGCATTTGCAACTGAATTAGATAAAACTAATCCAGTCATTCAAGATCATGTACGTGAAATGGCAGCGCAATATGGAGGTCAACAAGGCGCATTACAAGTTATCTTGACTTATGTAAATAAATTAGCCTCAATTGAAGGTATCAATGATGCGTTTTGGATTGCTACAGCATTAAGTATTTTAGCATTCATTTTAAGTTTATTCTTAAAAGGTAAAAAAGGTGCTAAAGCTGAACATGATAGATTGATGAGTAAAGAAAGTAATAAATTTTAATAAATAAAAAAGGTATTGGATAAAACGGGCACTGAACCCTTAAAATGGGAACTTAATAA
>NZ_KV821099.1:0-3157 GCF_001815595.1 Staphylococcus sp. HMSC070D05
GGTGTGACCTCCTTGCCATTGTCACCAGACAAGTGAATGATTATACATTCAAAACTAGATAGTAAGTAAAGATTTGCGTCGCAAAACTTGAAAAAATTGATTAAGTCTTCGATCGATTAGTATTCGTCAGCTCCACGTGTCACCACGCTTCCACCTCGAACCTATTAACCTCATCATCTCTGAGGGATCTTATAACCGAAGTTGGGAAATCTCATCTTGAGGGGGGCTTCATGCTTAGATGCTTTCAGCACTTATCCCGTCCATACATAGCTACCCAGCTATGCCGTTGGCACGACAACTGGTACACCAGAGGTATGTCCATCCCGGTCCTCTCGTACTAAGGACAGCTCCTCTCAAATTTCCTACGCCCACGACGGATAGGGACCGAACTGTCTCACGACGTTCTGAACCCAGCTCGCGTACCGCTTTAATGGGCGAACAGCCCAACCCTTGGGACCGACTACAGCCCCAGGATGCGATGAGCCGACATCGAGGTGCCAAACCTCCCCGTCGATGTGAACTCTTGGGGGAGATAAGCCTGTTATCCCCGGGGTAGCTTTTATCCGTTGAGCGATGGCCCTTCCATGCGGAACCACCGGATCACTAAGTCCGTCTTTCGACCCTGCTCGACTTGTAGGTCTCGCAGTCAAGCTCCCTTATGCCTTTACACTCTATGAATGATTTCCAACCATTCTGAGGGAACCTTTGAGCGCCTCCGTTACCTTTTAGGAGGCGACCGCCCCAGTCAAACTGCCCGCCTGACACTGTCTCCCACCACGATAAGTGGTGCGGGTTAGAAAGCCAACACAGCTAGGGTAGTATCCCACCAACGCCTCCACGTAAGCTAGCGCTCACGTTTCAAAGGCTCCTACCTATCCTGTACAAGCTGTGCCGAATTTCAATATCAGGCTACAGTAAAGCTCCACGGGGTCTTTCCGTCCTGTCGCGGGTAACCTGCATCTTCACAGGTACTATGATTTCACCGAGTCTCTCGTTGAGACAGTGCCCAAATCGTTACGCCTTTCGTGCGGGTCGGAACTTACCCGACAAGGAATTTCGCTACCTTAGGACCGTTATAGTTACGGCCGCCGTTTACTGGGGCTTCGATTCGTAGCTTCGCAGAAGCTAACCACTCCTCTTAACCTTCCAGCACCGGGCAGGCGTCAGCCCCTATACATCACCTTACGGTTTAGCAGAGACCTGTGTTTTTGATAAACAGTCGCTTGGGCCTATTCACTGCGGCTCTTCTGGGCTTGCACCCTAAAGAGCACCCCTTCTCCCGAAGTTACGGGGTCATTTTGCCGAGTTCCTTAACGAGAGTTCGCTCGCTCACCTTAGAATTCTCATCTTGACTACCTGTGTCGGTTTACGGTACGGGCACCTAATCTCTATCTAGAGGCTTTTCTCGGCAGTGTGAAATCAACGACTCGAGGAAACAATTTCCTCTCCCCATCACAGCTCAATCTTAAGAGTGCCGGATTTGCCTAACACTCAATCTCACTGCTTAGACGTACAATCCAATCGTACGCATCGCCTATCCTACTGCGTCCCCCCATCGATTAAAACGATTATAGGTGGTACAGGAATATCAACCTGTTATCCATCGCCTACGCCTGTCGGCCTCAGCTTAGGACCCGACTAACCCAGAGCGGACGAGCCTTCCTCTGGAAACCTTAGTCAATCGGTGGACGGGATTCTCACCCGTCTTTCGCTACTCACACCGGCATTCTCACTTCTAAGCGCTCCACATGTCCTTGCGATCATGCTTCAACGCCCTTAGAACGCTCTCCTACCATTGTCCAAAGGACAATCCACAGCTTCGGTAATATGTTTAGCCCCGGTACATTTTCGGCGCAGTGTCACTCGACTAGTGAGCTATTACGCACTCTTTAAATGATGGCTGCTTCTAAGCCAACATCCTAGTTGTCTGGGCAACGCCACATCCTTTTCCACTTAACATATATTTTGGGACCTTAGCTGGTGGTCTGGGCTGTTTCCCTTTCGAACACGGACCTTATCACCCATGTTCTGACTCCCAAGTTAAATTAATTGGCATTCGGAGTTTGTCTGAATTCGGTAACCCGAGAGGGGCCCCTCGTCCAAACAGTGCTCTACCTCCAATAATCATCACTTGAGGCTAGCCCTAAAGCTATTTCGGAGAGAACCAGCTATCTCCAAGTTCGATTGGAATTTCTCCGCTACCCACAGTTCATCCGCTCACTTTTCAACGTAAGTCGGTTCGGTCCTCCATTCAGTGTTACCTGAACTTCAACCTGACCATGGGTAGATCACCTGGTTTCGGGTCTACGACCAAATACTATACGCCCTATTCAGACTCGCTTTCGCTACGGCTCCACATTTTCTGCTTAACCTTGCATCAGATCGTAACTCGCCGGTTCATTCTACAAAAGGCACGCCATCACCCATTAACGGGCTCTGACTACTTGTAAGCACACGGTTTCAAGTTCTCTTTCACTCCCCTTCCGGGGTACTTTTCACCTTTCCCTCACGGTACTGGTTCACTATCGGTCACTAGAGAGTATTTAGCCTTAGGAGATGGTCCTCCCAGATTCCGACGGAATTTCACGTGCTCCGTCGTACTCAGGATCCACTCAAGAGAGAATATATTTTCAACTACAGGATTATTACCTTCTTTGATTCAACTTTCCAGATGATTCGTTTAATATATTCCTTTGTAACTCCGTATAGAGTGTCCTACAACCCCAATAAGCAAGCTTATTGGTTTGGGCTCTTCCCGTTTCGCTCGCCGCTACTCAGGGAATCGAATTTTCTTTCTCTTCCTCCGGGTACTAAGATGTTTCAGTTCTCCGGGTCTGCCTTCTGACAAGCTATGAATTCACTTGTCGATAACACAACATAACTTGTGCTGGGTTTCCCCATTCGGAAATCTCTGGATCAACGCTTACTTACAGCTACCCAAAGCATATCGTCGTTAGTAACGTCCTTCATCGGCTTCTAGTGCCAAGGCATCCACCGTGCGCCCTTAATAACTTAATCTAATATAGTTATTAATCTGTGAGTGTTCTTTCGAACACTAGCGATTATTTTTTATGAATTCAAGCTTATTTAAAACTCTATTCACTCGGTTTTGCTTGGTAAAATCTATTTACTTACTTATCTAGTTTTCAATGTACAA
>NZ_KV821100.1:0-4640 GCF_001815595.1 Staphylococcus sp. HMSC070D05
TTAAGTTCCCATTTTAAGGGTTCAGTGCCATAGAAATTGTCCTTTTTTTATTTATCCAGAAACTTTATGTCCTAGACTCTTTATTATTTTAATTATTGATTAATCTTAAAGCGTTATCCCATTTTTCAATTATATTATTTTTAGAATAATTTTGAGAAAGTGCGATACTTTGTTTTGAAAATTCTTGTTGAAGTTTAGGGTGTTCAAGTAAATATTTAACTTTATTGGTTAGTTCTTCTTTATCGTTTTTAGGTATTAAATATCCATTTAAACCATCTTTTACTAATTCATTGGGACCATATTTAATATCATAACTAATCATAGGAACTCCATATGATTGACACTCTAATAATGCTAAAGAAAATCCTTCCATATTGCTAGTTATAATACCTAAATAAGCATCGCTATATTCTTTAGATAAATTAGGTAGAAATCCTCTTAAAAAGATCTTATCTTCTAAGTTGTATTTTTTAATTAAATTTAATAGCTTATCTTTTTCTTTACCAAAACCATATAAATGAAGTTGTAATTCAGGAAACTCATGTTTTAAGTTATTTATCAACTCAATTTGATGATGAAGTTGTTTTTCAGGAGAATATCTTGCAACTGAAATTAATTTTTTTGGCGAAACTTTTCTATCATTATGAGCGTTGATATGGTGATTTTCTGAAAAACCAACTGGAATATTTATGACTGGTATTTGATTGTCAATACGAGTTGAAACATCTTGTTTTTGAGAATCTGTAGAAACAATGATAGCTTTATAACGCGATAAATTGCTAAAAAGCGCTTTGTAAACATTCTTATAATTTGAAGTATCTACCTGATCAATATTTTTCACATGAGTACTATGTAATATAGCTACAACTGGAATATTTGGATCAGAATGATTAAACGCTGGGGCAGTATAAATATTTTTATCGCTGAAAAAGACATCTCCGTATTGATAAATTGAGTTAATGAAAAAAGAACGTAATCCTGTTTCATTTTTGAAAAAGTGAGTTCGATTCTTATAATTTAAAATAATTCTTTGAATCTCATTATTTTCGATATTAAAATATTTTTCGATAACAATTTGACCAGTTAAGTTATGATATTGTTCGGCAAGGACAGTTTGATTAGTCGTCAATATACGTGTACAACTTAAAAAGCCTCTCACATCATAAAACTCACGCTTGATTTTTTTGCCATTCATATCAAAATAATTAATATAATCTAAAGTTTTATAGTTAGGGTCTAAGAAACGAACATACATAATAAAATTGCTTGAATCGTAAATTCTTATATCTCTAGAATTTGGAACATATCTTAGCTCATAATTACAATCATTTTCCCAATAAGAAATGTAATCAAAGTGTTCTACTTTAGTAAGATTTTTGGAATCTTGAAAATAGTCGTACATGTTTAAATATTCTTTTTTTTCAATAAAACTTTCAGCTTGTTTAGTCAAAAATCTATTCCAAGCTAAGAAAATACATCTAGCTTTTTTGCCACTTTCTTTAAAGATTTTGAGTCTATTGATCATAGCTTTCTCAATACCAGTAATATTTCCACCTAAATTATACCCTACAAAATAGTACATACATTACCTCATATCAATTAAATAATTTTACATAATTATATCACACTAATTAAAAGTAATAACATTTTAATTGTGTAAAATTTTTGAAATTTAAAAAACCTTAATTAATCGTGGTAAAATATAGCTTAATCTGAAATTATACAAAGAAAATCTTTAAATAATACCTCTTATAAAAATTAATAATTTTAAAAGTAATGTACTTTTGATAAAAGATTAGTTTACAATATGTAAAATGTTCAATTTTTACTCGAATGCCTAATATTTACAAGATGAATATCACCTTGAAATTTATTTATTATGATATTTGAATATAGTATCATAGATTGGTGTCTATTTCGTAATCTACTTTAGATATTATATCTCAGAATGAATCTGTAAAAAAAGACACTTTATGTATAGCTACTTCATTCATGGGCTTGTACCAGGATTTGTTTCTTAATTACTCCATGTACATATAATAATATTGAAGATATCATGATATTAATGATGATTTAGAATGCATGTATTTTCTTAACAATAGTTGTATCGCTGATCATTATTGCAGCGATGAGTTTCGTTAAACCTAGTGAAAAGAGAACAAGGAAATAGTATTAAGGTGAGTTACGTCAAATAAACTTAATAGTAATCTAAAAATCCAAATAAAAATATAAACATATTAAAAAGCAGTTGTCTTTAAAATAATTAGAGACAACTGCTTTTTAATATGTTTATTTTCTATATTTTAGTCTTGCGAACGCATCGTGTTGGTGAATGGATTCTTCGTTTCGACATTCAATGTCAAAGCCATCAATCCAGTCAAAATCTACTAAATCTGCGGCAATTAAACGAATTAAATCTTCAACGAAACGTGGATTTTCATATGCACGTTCTGTTACGCGTTTTTCATCAGGACGTTTTAAAATTGGATAAAGAATAGAGCTTGCATTTGCTTCCATTGCATCTAAAATCTTTTCTTTGTAATCATCTATCATTTCAGAATTTTTATCTAAATACACTTTTACTGTTACAACACCCCGTTGATTATGAGCAGAGTATTCGCTAATTTCTTTAGAGCAAGGACAAAGTGTTGTTACAGTAGCTGTGATGGTAAGTTCTTTACGCGTTACTTGATCTTTATGAATTGCTAAACCGTAAGTAATATCAGCACTACCTACTGCTTTGATATGAGTTACAGGACTATAACGATCAAAGAACCATTTACCTGAAACGTCTACTCCAGCAGCATTCTGTTTCATATTGTCTTGTAATGTACGTAATACTTGATATAGTGTATCGAAATCCAGTTCTAAACCATTATTATAATGTTTCTCAACACTTTCTAAGATACGACTCATGTTAATACCTTTTTCATCTTTATTTAAACTTGTTGAGAAACTAAATGTACCTGCTGTTTGAAATTGATCAATTTTAACAGGATATACTAAATTTTTAATACCCACTTCTTCAATTTCAAACAAGAAGTTTTTATGTGTACTTTGTAAGTCAGTCATTTCATTTTTAGTTGTAGGTTTTGTACCTTTGATAGGGTCTACTGAACCAAAATGTTTCCAGCGACCTTCTCGAGTAGATAAATCAAATTCAGTCATTCGTTTATTGTACCTCCTCTAATGATTTTAATTGTCGAAATGATACGTCCAATAAGGTTCGACTTCTAGAAAACTTTGTGTTTCTCCGCCAACTTCAGGGCTAGCTAATTGTTTTAAGAAAGGACCTGTTTGAGATTTATGAGCTTCAAACGCCTTTAATTTAATCTCTTTATATTGACTAATGTCATTTAATATATCAGGTTCTCCTAAAATATCCGGTGCATCATTACTAAATGCTACGAGTTGAAGTCTTGGACGCTCTTCTTTAGGCATACGTCCTACTGTTCTTACGACAGCTTCAGCTGTTGCTTCATGGTCTGGATGTACGGCAAATTTTGGATAAAATGAAATAATCACTGATGGATTTGTCTCCTCAATCAATGTTTTTACCATATCATCCATTTGCTCATGTGGCTCAAATTCTACTGTTTTATCTCTTAAACCCATTTTACGTAAATCAGTAATACCAATCACTTTCATAGCATCTTCTAATTCTTTTTCGCGAATATAAGGTAGTGACTCTCTTGTCGCAAAAGGGGGATTGCCTAAATTACGTCCCATTTGTCCTAATGTGAGACAGGCATAAGTGACAGGCACCCCGTTTTCAATATAACTTGCGATTGTCCCAGCAGATGAGAAGGTTTCATCATCGGGATGTGGAAATATCATTAGTACATGGTTTTCATCTTTCATGAATCTTCCTCCTCTATACTGTGAATGGCTGTTCACTGATTTCAATCGTTGCAGCCAACTGTCCTTCGTAATTAAATCCAGCTATTAAAAATTCATTATTATCATTGATTTCATAGTGAGTCAGGCCTTGCACATATACCCAACCTCCATCACGAAGTTTCAACCCAACACGAAATGGGTCTTTATCTCCGCCCTTTAGTTGCGCATGTTCATATGTGACTTGTATATTTCGTAAAAACGTACCTGCATTAAACACACGTTGATCAAAATGATTAGCATATGCACCATTCGTCGTTTCAACATGCAAATAGACAGGTTTGTTTTCAAATGTAGTTAACAATCGTTGTACTTCTTCAGCTTTAATGGGTTCCAACACGTTCACTCCTTACAACCATACAATGTGTGTATCTATCTATTTTACTAAAAAGAACTACCGAATTGTACACCTATGCTCAATTTATTTATAAATGAAAGAAAATAATTTGAAGTGATTTAAAGGTTTAAAAATATTTAACATGGGTATTTATACTACTACGACTATGATATGAAAGGATGTTTGTAATGGAATTACAATTAGCAATCGATTTATTAAATAAAGAAGAAGCAGCAAAATTAGCTAAAAAAGTTGAAGAATATGTGGATATCGTAGAAATTGGTACACCTATCGTTATTAATGAAGGATTACCAGCTGTTCAACATTTAAACGAAAATATTAATAATGCTAAAGTGTTAGCTGATTTAAAAATTATGGATGCAGCAGACTATGAAGTAAGCCAAGC
>NZ_KV821100.1:4740-40914 GCF_001815595.1 Staphylococcus sp. HMSC070D05
TGGATGCAGCAGACTATGAAGTAAGCCAAGCTATTAAATTTGGTGCAGATGTTGTGACTATCTTAGGTGTTGCAGAAGATGCTTCAATTAAAGGTGCGGTTGAAGAAGCACACAAACATGGTAAACAATTGTTAGTTGATATGATTGCTGTACAAGATTTAGAAAAACGTGCGAAAGAATTAGATGAAATGGGCGCTGATTATATCGCTGTTCATACTGGTTATGATTTACAAGCTGAAGGACAATCTCCATTAGAAAGCTTACGTACAGTTAAATCAGTCATTAAAAATTCTAAAGTAGCCGTAGCTGGTGGTATTAAACCTGAAACAATTAAAGAAATTGTAGCAGAAGAACCTGATTTAGTTATTGTTGGTGGCGGTATTGCTAATGCAGATGATCCTGTAGAAGCAGCTAAACAATGTCGTGAAGCGATTGAAGGTAAATAAAATGCCAACTTTTAACAATTATCATTTAATTCTTGAAGAAATAGATAACACGTTATCACATCTAGAGGATAATGATTATGGACGTTTTGCAAATGAAGTTGTTGGCGCATCTCGTATCTTTACAGCTGGTAAAGGTCGCTCTGGATATGTTGCTAATAGCTTTGCAATGCGTTTGAATCAACTAGGAAAAGATGCATCTGCAATAGGTGAAGCAACAACGCCATCTATTAAAGAGCATGATTTATTAATTATTATTTCCGGTTCTGGATCAACAGAGCACCTAAGATTATTAGCTGAAAAGGCACATTCAGTTGGTGCTAAAATTGCTTTAATAACAACTAAAAAAGAATCTAAAATTGGCGATGTCGCTGATACAGTGATTGCTTTACCTGCAGGAACGAAACATGAAGCAGAAGGCTCTGAACAGCCGTTAGGTAGTCTATTTGAACAATCTTCACTCATCTTTTTAGATAGTGTCGTGATTGGATTAATGGATGCCTTTAATATTAATGAAGAAGCAATGCAAGACAATCATGCTAATTTAGAATAAAAATCATCACTCAAATATATTATCGTTCAGATAAATATATTTGAGTGATTTTTTTATGTGTTATTTTTCATATAATGTTAATATAATAATTAATCTAGTTAACATTTAGAGAGGGTCATATGTTAGAAATACTAAATAAATTAAATCACTATTCAATAGAACAACCAGATATGATTGCGCTATCGTTCGAAGAAGATGTATTAACCTATCAACAACTTTATACAGCAATACAGCAATTAAAATCAGTCTTCATGCATTTACCAAAAGTGTCCCGAGTAGGATTGTTAAGCAAAAGTCCTTTACATAATATGTTGAATTATTTTGCAATATTAGAGCAAGGAAGTATTCCTTGTTTTCTAGATGATCAATGGTCTGAAGTAACAATTCAACAACTAATTGAAACGTATCATATTGACTATCTTGTTGATGAACAGCATAGACTAATAAAGACAAAGTCTTCTGAAACATATCCTCCATATTTAAATGAGCAATCACAAGTCCATCAACTATTGCATATTGGTTTTACCTCTGGAACAACAGGCTTACCTAAAGCATATTATCGAAATGAACCATCTTGGATTGCGTCATACAAAGAAAATGAAAAGCTACTTCGTCATAAAGAAAACATACTTGTAGCACCGGGACCACTTGCGCATTCATTGTCTTTATACACTTGTATTTATGCGTTATATACAGGGAGAACATTTATTGGACAAACCCGTTTTAATGCGACTAAGCTCATTAACAAAATGAAACAACAAACTACAAATAGCGCATTATTTCTCGTTCCAACAATGCTACATGCAATAACAAAAATAAATCACGATAACTTACATTTAACGACTATTTTAAGTAGTGGAGCGAAACTCTCTTCTTCGTTGTTTAAGCGTATAGCCGAAACATTTCAGCATGCTAATATTATTGAATTTTTTGGAACGTCAGAAGCAAGTTTTATTAGTTATAACATTAACCGTAAAGCTTCTGTTGATTCAGTGGGATACATATTTCAAAATGTAACGATTGGTTTAGAGGAAAAAGACAAGAATCATATAGGATTATTAAATGTAAAAAGTAATATGATATTCTCTGGATATGTAAATCAATCTGTCGTATTACCTGAAACATGGATTAAAACAGGCGATTACGCTTATATTAAAGATAATCAATTATATTTAGTGAGTCGTCAAAATGAACGATTAATTATTGGAGGTAAAAATGTTTATCCTCAAGTTATTGAACAAATGATAAAAAATATTGATGGAGTAGAAGAAGCAATTGTTATAGGAGAACCGCATCCACGTTTTGGTGAAATAGCTGTTTTACTATATACAGGATCGATAGAACTTGAGTACCAAACTGTGCGACAACATATTATGAAAGTTCTATCACGCTATGATGTACCTTCCAAATTTATAAAAGTAGACAGTATGCAATATACCCAAAGTGGCAAAGTTGCTCGAAATAAAATGCGTACTGCCTATGTAAAAGGAGACTTTAAATGATGAATCAACCGGTCATTATATGGGCGAAGCGTACACCTTTTGGCAAATATGGTGGGAAATTGAAACATTTAGAACCTGAAACATTACTCATGTCCTTATTTGAAGAAATGAATTCAACTTTTCCTAAAATAATACCTGATATAGATGATGTAGTGATTGGAAATATCGTCGGTAATGGTGGAAATATTGCTCGTAAAGCCTTATTAGAAGCAGGTCTAGCTGAGAGTATTCCAGGTGTTACAATAGACCGTCAATGTGGGTCAGGGTTAGAAAGTATTATATATGCATGTCGAATGATTCAAGCTGGTGCAGGTCATATTTATATAGCTGGAGGAGTAGAAAGCACGAGTCGTGCTCCTTGGAAGATTAAACGCCCTCAATCCGTTTATGATACACAATTACCAGAATTTTATGAGCGTGCCTCTTTTGCACCAAAAGGTCAAGACCCGAGTATGATAGAGGCGGCTGAAAATGTTGCGCAATATTATCATATTACACGTAAACAACAAGATGCCTTTGCGATACGTAGTCATCATCTCACACATCAATATTATGAGAATGGAAGTATAAGTAATGAAATCGTACCTTTAAATATCAAAGGTCATTTATTTGATAAAGATGAAAGTATTAAGCCAACACTTACTGAACAACGATTAAATCGATTACGTCCTTTACTAGCTAATGGGACAGTAACGGTTGGAAATAGTTGTATGAAAAATGATGGTGCTGCGCTTGCACTCGTTATGAATCAAGAAACGGCAATAAAATACGGAATATCAGAGGGAATGATGTTTACTGATGCAGTGACAATAGGTGTCAATCCGAAACGACTAGGTATTGGACCAGTGCCTACCGTAACAGAATTACTTAAAAAACAAAATTTAAAAATAAGTGACATTGATACAATAGAACTTAATGAGGCATTTAGTTCACAAGTTTTAGCTTCAATTCAAGAGTTAAAATTAAATATTAATCAAGTCAATCAGTGGGGTGGAGCCATTGCGTCTGGTCATCCTTATAGCGCAAGTGGCGTAGCGTTAATCACTAGGTTATTAAATATGACACATTGGAAGCGGGGAGTTGCTACGATGGGGATTGGAGGAGGAATGGGAAATGCTATACTCTTCGAACGATGGGGCTTATGAGAAAATAGAAATAGATTTTAATGAGCAAGAAGTAAGAGAGTATTGCGAAGTAGTTGAAAGAACGTATAAAGGCGTAGTGCCTCCACTCATGTGTGCAAACGTTTGGCCAAAGTTTAAGTTGTTCCAAAAGTTTCAACAAGAAAATATTCTTCTTGTGCGAACAACATGTGAAGAATTTGAATCATTAAAATGTAGGCTAAAATATGAGGCGTACTTAACACATAAAAGTACGAAAAAGTTTAAAACATATATCCAATATATCTACGATTTAAAAATATATAAAGATAATAGACAATGTATATTTATTAGGCAAACATTTATAAAAAAGGAGGTAAATGATGAGGTTTAGTCATGATAAAGTGAGTCATTACCTTCGCCTGGTTAATGATAAAAATGAGCTTCATTCAACCATTGTCCCTGGTCAACTGGTAGTGGATTGTGTATTAGCGTATTTTCAAATAGAGTGGACACAATTTAACGTTAAGTATAGAAAGGCTATAGATATAGATGAAGAAGTTATCTTAAAAAAAGTGAGTCATAATGAAATAAACGTCTTTGGTTTAAATGATGAAGAAAAAATAGTTATTACTAAAAAAAGTAATCATACTGATTTATAATTATTCATTTAACCGTTGATAATCCACCATAGGTGTTAAAAAAGAAACAATATTATAAAAATATAGCGTTAATGTTAGTATAACTTAAAGTTCCTCTCCAAGTTTCCAAAAGGGGACAATTTTGGACTAACATTAACGCTATTTTATTAGGGTGAGCTTTTGAATCATTAATGACTTTTTAAAGTTTTGAGTATTAGGGACATTTTAACTTTAAAAAAAGATTTTGAAATATTTATCTGTGTTCGATCTCAATTAGGAAAAATACTTTTTAAGTTTTGAAATGTGATGAATAACTTAATTTCATGTTATCAACGTCATTTTCTAGTAGAGAGAGCAATGGATAAATGTCATTTTTACTAAACGTTTCATCGAATTTTACTGTAATCGTCTTGAAGGTCTTTGTAATAATTTCGTATATTGGGATACCGTTTTCTATATTTTGCTTGTAGATAATCATGTTGTTAATTCCTCCTTTGTCTCTCTACACTTAATATAGTAATGGATTTTATTATAAAAAACATGAGTCTATGGTACTAACTTTTACTGCAACGGATTGTGTAGAGCATACTACGACTAAATACCTAGAAGATAATGATGATATAAGAAAAGCTTTTAATCCTAGTGTGACCAAACTATCATACACAAGATTAAAAGCTTTAGAAGTACTTATATTTCTTTAAAAATACAACATAGACAATAGCTGATTGAATTGAAAGTGCGCTGATTAGCTTCTTTCAACTCTAATGCTGGGGCCCCAACAAAGAGACTTTCAAAAAGAAAGTCAACGATTAACGTGAGTTGGGGTGTCGGGGAAGGACAGTGACGTCTAATTAAGGATTACAAAAGACTAGTGTCTTTTGCATAAGAAGTACTAGCATTTTTTTCAAAAATGCAGTACAGACAGTAGCTGATTGAATTGAAAGTGCGCTGATTAGCTTCTTTCAACTCTAATGCTGGGGCCCCAACAAAGAGACTTTCAAAAAGAAAGTCAACGATTAACGTGAGTTGGGGTGTCGGGGAAGGACAGTGACGTCTAATTAAGGATTACAAAAGACTAGTGTCTTTTGCATAAGAAGTACTAGCATTTTTTCAAAAATGCAGTACTTCTTTAAACTTCTTTGACGTCGACGTCGATGTGTTCTACGCGGTTGTATGCGCCGTGATCAACTGGGCCTACAAAGTCGTTCATTTTCCAACCGTTTTTAATTGCTGATGCCACAAATGCTTTAGCGCTAATAACAGCTTCTTTAGGTGATTGACCATTTGCCAAGTAAGCTGTTGTAGCTGCTGCAAATGTACAACCTGCACCGTGGTTATAACTTTGTTGGA
The DNA here is from genome assembly GCF_001815595.1 of Staphylococcus sp. HMSC070D05. Lineage (NCBI taxonomy): Bacteria > Bacillati > Bacillota > Bacilli > Caryophanales > Staphylococcaceae > Staphylococcus > Staphylococcus sp. HMSC070D05. Next base: position 10,330 of record NZ_KV821100.1, read on the forward strand.
ACATATCAGTTGTTAATTGATAATATGCTTGACCATCATAATATAAGTCATAAGATTTATCTTGATCTAATGCTTTACCACCTTTAATGATAATATGTTGAGCACCTTGATCATAAATGATTTTTGCAGCTTTTTTCATATCTTCAATTGATGTTAATTTACCTAATCCAGATAATTGACCAGCTTCAAATAAATTAGGTGTTACAACTGTTGCTTTAGGTAATAAATATTTAATCATTGCATCTGTATTTCCTGGGTTAAGTACTTCGTCTTCTCCTTTACATACCATAACTGGGTCTACTACGAAATATTTTGCACCTGATTGTTCAAATGCTTCGCCAGCACGTTTAATGATTTCTTCGGTTCCAAGCATACCTGTTTTAACAGCATCTGGACCGATTGAAATGACTGTTTCTAATTGTTTTTCGAATACATCCATTGGAAGTGGCGTCACATCGTGGGACCAAGTTTCTTTGTCCATTGTTACAACAGCTGTTAAAGCCACCATACCGTAAGTGTTTAGTTCTTGAAATGTTTTAAGGTCGGCTTGCATACCTGCTCCAGCGCTTGTATCCGAACCGGCAATTGTTAATACTTTTTTTAATGCCATGTATGATCACTCCTGTCAATTATTTACATCTTTATTTATCATATCATGTAACTCAACTATTGTTCTAGCATGAAGATAGTAAGGCGATTTATATCACGTTTCTGAGGGGTCCTATGTTAAAATAGAAATGAGGTGAAAACGATGGAATGGTCAGACATTTTTCATGACATTACAACAAAACATGATTTTAAAGCAATGCATGATTTTTTAGAAAAAGAATATACGACACAAATCGTCTATCCAGATAGAGAAAATATTTATCAAGCTTTTGATTTAACACCATTTGAAGATATTAAAGTTGTTATTTTGGGTCAAGATCCATATCATGGACCTAACCAAGCACATGGGTTAGCATTTTCAGTTCAACCTAATGCTAAATTTCCACCATCTTTAAGAAATATGTATCAAGAATTAGAAGATGATATGGGTTGTCATAGAACTTCTCCACATCTACAGGACTGGGCGCGTGAAGGTGTTCTGTTATTAAATACTGTATTAACGGTACGTAAAGGTGAAGCGCATTCCCATAAGGACATTGGATGGGAAATATTTACAGATGAAGTCATTAAGGCTATTTCAGATTATCGCGAAGATGTTGTCTTTATCTTATGGGGAAAACCTGCGCAGCAAAAAATAAAATTAATTGATACAACAAAACATCATATCATTAAATCTGTTCATCCAAGTCCATTATCTGCTTATCGAGGCTTCTTTGGGTCTAAACCTTATTCTCGTACAAATGATTATTTAAAATCTAAAGGTAAAACACCTATACAATGGTGCGAAAGTGGGGAATCTTAATTGAACAGAGAACAATTAATTCAACTTATAGAACAAGAATTAGTGCAGGCAGATGAAGCTCAAGATGAACAGCAGTTTGAAAAGCATATGTATGCGATTCATACTTTAACATCTTTTTATTCCGATGTTTCAAAACGATCTTCTAAAAAACCAAAACATGATTTTACTAATAGTGTAGCTACTGAACCTTCGTTTTCAAATAAGGCTTCAAATCATTCAACGATTACTGCTGCAGAAATTGAAGCGATGGGTGGTAAAGTTCCACAAACAATGAAGCATCAAACTAGATCGTCTAATATGATGGTGACGGATGATGAAATTGGAAATGGTGAATCAATATTTGATTTTTAATTAAAAATAAGTTAGGAGAACTAAAATATTATGATGAAAGTATTTATAATTTTAGGTGCATTGTGTACAATGATGGCTGTTGGTACGGGCGCATTTGGTGCACATGGACTTGAAGGAAAACTCTCTGATAAATATATGTCAGTATGGGAAAAAGCAGTGAATTATCAAATGTATCATGGTTTAGGATTAATTATGATTGGCATCATTAGTGGTACAACTTCTATTAATGTAAATTGGGCAGGATGGCTTCTGTTCTTTGGTATTGTTCTATTTAGTGGCTCATTATATATTCTTGCATTGACTCAAATTCGTATTTTAGGAGCGATTACACCAATAGGGGGCATACTCTTTATTGTGGGATGGTTAATGTTAATTATTGCAACATTTAAATTTTCTGGATAATCATATTTTATATTTTGGTTAGTAAACTCACCTTTTTGGGTATGTTAAATACTCGAGGTGAGTTTATTTTATGAATGATAAAAATCGAGAGATAGATAGAGGAGATTTAAAGCAAAACCTCTCTGAAAAATTTGTTTGGGCGATTGCTTATGGCTCGTGTATAGGATGGGGGGCATTTATACTGCCTGGTGATTGGATTAAACAATCAGGTCCGATTGCTTCGGCAATTGGTATTGTTATCGGTGCTTTACTAATGATATTAATTGCTGTAAGTTATGGTGCACTAGTCGAACGTTTTCCTGTGTCAGGCGGTGCATTCGCATTTAGTTATTTAAGTTTTGGAAGATATGTGAGTTTCTTTTCATCATGGTTCTTAACGTTCGGTTATGTTTGTGTAGTAGCGTTAAATGCGACAGCATTTAGCTTATTAATTAAGTTTTTACTGCCAAACATCTTGAATAATGGAAGATTATATACGATTGCTGGATGGGATGTTTACATAACAGAAATAGTTATTGCTACGGTATTATTACTAGTATTTATGTTTATTGCAATTCGTGGTGCAACTGTTTCTGGTACACTCCAATATTATTTTTGTGTAGCAATGGTCATTGTTGTTGTACTTATGTTTGTAGGTTCATTTTTCGGAAATAACTTTTCGTTAAGCAACTTACAACCTTTAGCAAGTAAAGATCTTGGATGGTTTAATTCCATCATTATGATTGTAGCTATTGCACCATGGGCTTATGTGGGATTTGATAATATTCCACAAACAGCAGAAGAGTTTAATTTCTCGCCAAATAAAACGTTCAAACTGATTGTATATAGTTTATTAGCGGCTGCTTTAACTTATGTCATTATGATTTTATACACAGGATGGTTGGGTACGAATAATGCGAATTTTAACGGAAATTTATGGTTAACAGGCGCTGAAACACAAACTGCTTTTGGTTATATTGGTTTAGGCGTATTAGCGATTGCTATTATTATGGGGATTTTTACTGGATTAAATGGATTCTTAATGAGTTCAAGTCGATTACTATTCTCAATGGGACGTGCTGGTATCATGCCTAAAGCGTTTAGTAAACTACATCCAAAATATAAAACACCATATGTAGCTATTATCTTTTTAGTAGCTATTACTTTAATTGCGCCATGGTTAGGACGTACCGCATTGACATGGATTGTTGATATGTCTTCAACAGGTGTATCGATTGCTTATTTTATTACTTGTTTATCTGCTACTAAGCTATTTAGTTACAATAAACAGAGTAACACGTATGGTCCTATTTATAAGACCTTTGCTATTGTAGGTTCTATTGTTTCATTTATCTTTTTACTTTTATTATTAGTCCCTGGATCACCAGCTTCACTTTCAATGCCTTCATATATTGCATTGGGTAGTTGGTTAGTGATTGGTCTTATTTTCTTTGTAGTTCGATACCCTAAATTAAAAAATATAAATAATGACGAATTAAGTCGTCTGATTTTAAATCAATCAGAACAAGAAGTTAAAGAAATGATAAAAGATAAAAATTAATATATGTAAACGCGAGAGATGAGGATGAATTACCAACAGTCTCTCGCGTTTTATTTTTATATACGTTTACGTCGTCGAGCGAAACCAGAAACGATGATTTTTGAAATTTGGTCTGCGAATAATAATCCTAATGCAATCGCACCAGCGATAAGTGTTACTTCGAGCATTGTGTTGATTGCTTTACCAAATTGTAATAAGACTAGATTTTTAGTTGCATCAAAAGCAAGTCCACCAGGAACTAATGGAATAATACCAGTAACCATGAAAATGATGGCAGGTTCACGTTTTTTACGAGCCATGTAATGACTGATTAAACCCAATGTAAAGCTACCGAAGAAACTTGAATAAATCGTATGTATATTCAAACCTTGGTAGAATAAAATATATACCATCCATCCACAAGCTCCAACCAAACCACACGATAAATACAGCTTTCTAGGAGCGTCAAAGATGACACAGAAAAAGAGAGAAGCTGTATAACTAAATATAAAATTAAATAACCAAAACATTTATGCGTACTCCTAAACTAATATTAATATCGAACCTACACCGGCACCTATACCAAATGCGGTGACAAGTGCTTCTAAAGACTTAGTGGTAAACATCATCATATGACCCCCAAATAAATCTTGTATAGCATTCGTAATCAGTACTCCAGGTACAATAGGCATGACTGCAGCAATAATAATAGTAGCTAAATCACCACTTGGCGCTAACCAATTACCGAATACTGCGATAATACCAATAACTAAGGATCCGACGAATTCTGGAATAAATTGTGCGTGTAATCGGCGATCCAAGATTTCAACAACCAGATACCCAATACTACCTGCAAGTAGAGCAGTAATCACATCGATAAATTGGCCACCTTGCAAATATAGGAAACTAATTGCAATAATGGCAGCAGCAATCCCCTTAAATGTTAAGCTACTATCTCGTTTTGCAATATATATTTTTTCTAATCGCTCTTTTGCATCTTCTAAAGAGATATCCCCTTTTGTGATTAATCGTGATATTTCATTTGCTTGTGAAATTTTAATGAGATTAGTATCACGGGAATTAATTCTAAATATTCGTGGGTAAGATTCGTTATGTAAAGTAAATTGAATGACTGTATTTGTAACGAAACTATTGCTTTCAGGATATCCTAGTTTTCGAGCAATACGAGTCATTGTATCTTCTACACGTGTTCCTTCAGCACCAGATTCAAGTAATATACGTCCAGCCATCATGACGACGTCTTTGATTAAAGTTTCATCTATATGTTCTTGCTTATTTATATTTTCCATTTCATCACCATTCGTTAAGATGTAATCATTATTATAGTAGAAGTACATGAAAATAACTACCTTACATTATAAAACTTAACAATTATATTATGATGACCATTCAATTGTATCTCAATAGTAGGTAAATATGTTTTAATGAAAATAAAATTTAATGTAAAAAACAATTGGTTTATAACAATAATGTTTCAGAACATTACAATTCGGTTAAATAATAATAGTTAACAAATCAAAATTGTGCTGGGTAGCGACAGCACTTTTGCGATTTGTTAATGTTCAGAGTAGTAATGAAGTTCTCCCAAACCGTACTACTTGAAGTACACTTTGTAAAAAGTGTACTTTATTTCGGAAACTAATTGTCTTATATAAATATATTAATTTATTGAAAAATGGAGCAAAGACTGGCATTTACTATGCTAGTCTTTGCTCCATTTATATATTAAATTGCAAAAAATTGATCGAAATGATCAGTAGTTAAAATATGCCCGATATAGAAACTACCAAAGTCGCCATAACGAGCAGTCGTTTCATCAAAACGCATTTCATAAACAATTTTCTTGAATTGTAGAACATCATCTGAGAATAATGTGACGCCCCATTCAAAATCATCAAAACCTACTGAACCAGTAATGAATTGTTTAATTTTACCAGCGAATTTGCGTCCAATCATCCCATGGTTATACATTAGTTTTTTACGATCTTCCATTGGTAACATATACCAGTTATATGTTTCATTACGACGTTTATCCATTGGATAGAAACAAATATATTCTGTTCTAGGCAATTCTGGATATAATCTTGCTTTAATATGTGGATTTTCATAAGGATCTTCGTCTGATTTACCGGCTAAATAGTTACCTAACTCAATAACAGATACATATGAATAAGTTTGAATGAAGAAATCAGCAATTCTTAATTTATTTAATTCATTTTCAATTTCATTCAATTCTTTCATTTCTGGACGTAAATACCATAATAAAATATCTGCTTTTTGACCTGTAATATTATATAAAGCATAATCTCCAGCTTGTTTTTCTCTGGCAGTTGCTTTATTTTCGATAAATACTTTAAATTCATTAATCATTGCTTCGCGCTCATCTTCTGGCACCAATCTAAAAGTTGCCCAATCGACAGCGTAAAATAAATGAAGGCTATACCAACCATCTAATGTTTCAGCTGCTTCACTCATATCTATCGCTCCTTTAAATATATTTTCTATCAATACAGATTAAATTTTATCATAAAGAGAATTGTCACACATACTTAAAAGATTACAAATTAATGAAATAGAAATATTAAAAGAAATAAAGTATAATTAAGATGAAAATATTATTATTTAAAGAATTTAAGGAGGGCATTATGTCTAGTTTATTAGATGTATTACAAGAAAAACTTTCAGGAAAAAACGTTAGAATTGTATTACCGGAAGGTGAAGATGAACGAGTATTAACAGCGGCTACAAAGTTACAAGCAACTGACTATGTTACACCTTTAGTATTAGGTAATGAAGAAAAAGTAAATACTTTAGCTCAAGATAAAGGATTAGATATCTCTAATATTCAAATTATCGATCCTTCTAAAAGTGATTTGAAACCTGAATTAGTCAAATCTTTCGTAGAACGTCGTAAAGGTAAAGCTACTGAAGAACAAGCTCAAGAATTATTAAACAATGTTAACTATTTCGGAACAATGTTAGTATACGCTGGTCATGCTGATGGATTAGTAAGTGGTGCTGCACATTCAACTGGAGATACTGTCCGTCCTGCCTTACAAATTATTAAAACAAAACCTGGCGTATCTAGAACATCTGGTATCTTCTTTATGATTAAAGAAGATAAACAATATATATTTGGTGATTGTGCTATCAATCCAACATTAGAATCTTCTGATTTAGCAGAAATTGCCGTAGAAAGTGCAAAATCAGCAAAAAGTTTTGGTATGGATCCACGTGTTGCTATGTTAAGTTTCTCAACTAAAGGTTCAGCTAAATCAGATGATGTAGAAAAAGTGGCTAACGCAGTAAAATTAGCACAAGAAAAAGTGGAATCTGAAGGTTTAGATAATGTAGTGGTTGATGGAGAATTTCAATTTGATGCTGCGATTGTACCTTCAGTTGCAGAGAAAAAAGCACCTGGAGCAAAAATTCAAGGTGACGCAAATGTATTTGTATTCCCAAGTTTAGAAGCAGGTAATATTGGATACAAAATTGCACAACGTTTAGGTGGATTTGAAGCGATTGGTCCAGTTTTACAAGGTCTTAATTCACCTGTAAATGATTTATCTCGTGGTTGCTCTACTGAAGACGTTTATAACTTATCAATTATTACTGCTGCTCAAACATTACAATAATGGATTTAGCGAGTAAGTATTTTAATGGCATTCATTGGCGCTATATAGACCATTCTTCAGGTTTAGCGCCGATGCAGTCATTTGCATTTGATGACACGTTTTCAGAAAGTGTAGGAAAAGATATATCTTGTAACGTTGTAAGAACATGGATTCACCAACACACTGTCATTTTAGGTATACATGATTCACGTTTACCATTTTTAAAAGACGGTATTCAATACTTAACTGACGAAATTGGTTATAATGCAATCGTTAGAAATTCTGGTGGTCTTGGGGTTGTATTGGACCAAGGTGTTTTAAATATTTCGCTTATTTTTAAAGGACAAACTGAGACAACAATTGATGAAGCATTCACAGTTATGTATTTACTTATTTGTAAAATGTTCGAAAATGAAAATGTAGAGATAGATACTAAAGAAATAGAGCATTCATATTGTCCTGGAAGATTTGATCTAAGTATTGATGGGAAAAAATTTGCTGGTATTTCACAACGACGTGTACGTGGAGGCATTGCAGTTCAAATTTATTTATGTGTTGAAGGTTCTGGTGAAGAAAGAGCTGAAATGATGCATGAATTTTATAAACGTGCCTTGAAAGGTGAAGTTACGAAATTTAAATATCCGGATATTAAACCAGAATGTATGGCATCTTTGGAAACATTACTTCATCGGGACATTAAAGTTCAAGATGTGATGTTCCAATTACTTTATGCGATTAAAGACTTAGGTGGCCAGCTAAATATGGATCCAATTACAGAGGATGAGTGGCAACGTTATGAAGGGTATTTCGATAAAATGATTGAACGTAATGAGAAAATGAATCGTTCCTTAGATTAAAATAAGATAAAAGGGAGTAAGAAAAATTCTAAGTGAATTTTAGCTTACTCCCTTTTTAGCATGCAATAATACAATTAAAGTATATATTTATCTTCGAAAATATAAAAATTGCTACATTCTTATTATTTTTTATAGTAATATAGATGAGGTGGATTCATTTAAGAACGATAATTTAACCGTAATTATGTTGATTATAACATTTTTTAGGATATAAATATTTTAAAGTTTTGAACTATTTTTGACAAAGTTTTATACTATGTATTGATTAACACAAATGTAAGATTTGAAGTAAATGAGTATAAACCTATGTGTGAAATAGACAAATGTATAAATACGTTCAATTTTAAAACAACATCAATGAATGTTGAAATTATTTTAGAAAGAATATTAAAGGTGAGATATCATGGTACGACGTGGCTATGGGGAATCTAACGGAAAAATTATATTGATTGGTGAGCATGCTGTAACTTTTGGCCAGCCAGCAATCGCTATTCCATTTACTTCAGGAAAAGTAAAAGTGCTTATTGAAAGCTTAGAAAAAGGTAATTATTCAGCAATTCAGAGTGATGTTTATGATGGTCCTTTATACGATGCACCTGATCATTTAAAATCACTTATTACACATTTTGTAGAAACCAAACATGTTGATGAACCATTGTTAATTAAAATTCAAGCTAATTTACCACCTTCTCGAGGTTTAGGTTCAAGTGCAGCAGTAGCAGTAGCTTTTATAAGAGCAAGTTATGATTATTTAGAATTACCGCTATCTGATAAAGAATTACTAGAAAATGCAGACTGGGCTGAACGCATTGCTCATGGTAAACCAAGTGGTATTGATACAAAAACAATTGTAACGAATCAACCCGTTTGGTATCAAAAAGGAGAAGTTGAAATTTTAAAGTCCCTTGATTTAGATGGCTATATGGTTGTTATTGATACAGGAGTTAAAGGCTCTACAAAACAAGCAGTTGAAGATGTACACCGTTTATGTGATAACGATGAATCATATATGAACGTCATTGAACATATTGGCGCTCTTGTTTATTTAGCTAGTGATGCAATTAACCATCATAGCTTTGATCAACTTGCTAATATATTTAATCAATGTCAAGACGATTTAAGAACATTGACAGTCAGTCACGATAAAATCGAAACATTACTCGAAATTGGAAGACAACATGGTGCAGTAGCTGGTAAATTAACTGGTGGTGGACGAGGAGGTAGCATGTTAATTCTAACTAAAGAAGAAGTGACTGCCAAAAATATTGTTGCAGCAGCCGAAAAAGCTGGAGCACAACATACTTGGATTGAAAAGTTAGGAGGATAAATCTTTGAAAAAAAGTGGTAAAGCATGCGCCCATACGAATATTGCTCTAATAAAATATTGGGGAAAAGCAGATGAAAATCTAATTATTCCTATGAATAATAGTTTATCAGTGACATTAGAGCGTTTCTATACAGAAACACGTGTAACGTTTGATGATTCATTAACTGAAGATCAACTTATTTTAAATAAAGAAGCTGTTAATGCTAAAGAAAGTGCTAAAATTCAACGTTATATGGATATGGTTCGAAAAGAAGTTGGTATTTCAACGTATGCACTAATAGAAAGTGATAATTTTGTGCCTACTGCTGCCGGTTTAGCTTCTTCAGCTAGTGCATATGCAGCTTTAGCTGGTGCTTGCAATGAAGCGCTTGATTTAAACCTATCAGATAAAGATTTATCTCGTCTTGCTCGTCGTGGTTCTGGATCAGCATCAAGAAGTATTTATGGTGGTTTTGCTGAATGGGAAAAAGGTTATGATGATAAAACGTCTTACGCCCATCAAATTGAGTCAGATGGCTTCGAGAATGACTTAGCTATGATTTTTGTAGTTATTAACAATAAATCAAAGAAAGTATCAAGTCGTTCAGGTATGTCTTTAACTCGTGATACCTCACGTTTCTATCAATACTGGTTAGATCATGTAGAGGAAGATTTAAAAGTCACAAAACAAGCGATTGCCCAAAAAGATTTTAAACGAATGGGTGAAGTGATTGAGGCAAACGGTTTGAGAATGCACGCAACAAATTTAGGTGCACAGCCACCATTTACATATCTTGTGCCGGAAAGCTATGAAGCCATGAGAATTGTACATGAATGTAGAGAAGCAGGATTGCCTTGTTATTTTACTATGGATGCAGGACCAAATGTAAAAGTTCTAATAGAAAAGAAACATCAACAAGCGATTGTGAATCAATTTTTAGAAGTATTTAATAAAGATCAAATTATAACTAGTGATATTACACACGCAGGAGTCGAAATAATTAAGTAGGGAAGAGATATAATGATTCAGGCAAAAGCGCCAGGAAAACTTTATATAGCGGGCGAATATGCTGTAACCGAGCCGGGATATAAATCAGTGTTAATTGCAGTAGATCGTTTTGTCACGGCTGCTATTGAAGCTTCAAATGAAATCACAGGTACCATTCATTCTAAAACATTACACTATGAACCTGTCACATTTAATCGTAATGAAGATAAAATAGAAATATCAGATGTACATGCAGCTCATCAACTCAAATATGTAGTTACTGCTATTGAAGTGTTTGAGCAGTATGCGAAAAGTTGTAATATAAAATTAAAACATTTCCATCTTACTATTGATAGTAATCTTGCAGATGCATCAGGGCAAAAGTATGGTTTAGGTTCTAGTGCTGCGGTTTTAGTATCTGTGATTAAGGTTCTAAATGAATTTTATGAAATGGAGTTATCAAATCTTTATATTTATAAGCTTGCGGTTATCTCAAATATGAGATTGCAAAGTTTAAGTTCATGTGGAGATATTGCTGTTAGTGTTTATAGTGGTTGGCTTGCCTATAGTACGTTTGATCACGAATGGGTAAAACAACAAATGAAAGAAACATCTGTAGAAGAAGTATTAGAAAAAAACTGGCCTGGTCTTCATATAGAACCTTTACAAGCGCCTGAAAATATGGAAGTCCTCATAGGATGGACCGGTTCTCCTGCTTCGTCTCCTCATTTAGTAAGCGAAGTCAAGCGTTTAAAATCTGACCCTATTTTTTATGGTGAGTTTCTTGATCAATCAAATACATGTGTTGAAAATTTAATCTATGCGTTTAAAACGAATAATATAAAAGGTGTACAAAAAATGATTCGTCAAAATCGTAGTATAATTCAGCAAATGGATAAAGAAGCGACGGTTGATATTGAAACAAAAAAATTAAAATTATTATGTGATATTGGTGAACGTTTTGGCGGTGCAGCAAAAACTTCTGGAGCTGGTGGAGGAGATTGTGGCATTACAATTATAGATAATAGAGTTGATAAGCACTCTATTTATGAAGTGTGGGAAAAAGAAGGGATTAAACCTTTGAAATTTAAAATATATCACGGTCAATGATACTACTATTATGATAAAGCGAGACATTCTATTAAGAAAACATATGTCTTGCTTTTTATTTATATCAAATCTTTTTTAGTGCTTGAATTTTTAATTAAAAAGAGTAAAATAATTAGAGTTATAATAAATGAATGGAAGTTAATATGGGAGAAAATAATGTAAAGGTGGGTAGCGAAGTGAAGAATAAATTTTTGATTTGTGACGAATGTCAGGCAGTTAACTTAAAATCATTAAAGAAAAAATTAGAAAAATTAGATCCTGATGCTGAAATTGAAATAGGCTGTCAGTCATACTGTGGTCCAGGTCGTCGTAAGACATTTGCTTTTGTTAATAATCGCCCACTTGCTGCATTGACTGAAGATGAACTTATGGAAAAAGTGACTGTACAATTAAAAAAACCACGTGATCCGGAAGAAGAAGAACGTTTGAGAAAACGTAATGAAGAACGTAAGCGTCGTAAAGAAGAACAAGATAGAAAATTAAAAGAAAAATTAGCAAAGCGTAAAGCAAGTAAATAATCTAAATCGAGGATAAAGAAGCTCGTAAACTCATTAAAAAATGGGTTTACGAGCTTTTTTATTAAATATTAAATAAGTCATTAAATGATTCAGCTATTGTTGGATGAGTATAAATATTATCGCGTAATACTTGATAAGGAATATGTTGATCAATAGCAAGTTTAATTAAATTAATAATTTCTTCAGAACCTTTACCATATAAAGTAGCACCTAATATTTCATTATTATCTTTGTTGATTACAACTTTGAAAAGACCGCGACCATCGTTATTAATTTTGTGTTTTGGTAAAGTATTAATAAATAAAGTGTTTTCAACGTAATTATAATTTAATTTTTGTGCTTCTGAAGCGGTGATACCAACACGAGAAAGTGGTGGGTCGATAAATACTGTATAAGGGATAATACCACGATTTTCAGTGTGTCGTGAACGGTCACCGAATAATTCAGATTTCAAGATTCTAAAGTCATCTAAAGAAATATAAGTGAATTGTAATCCACCTTTTACATCTCCGGCAGCATAAATATGTGATACAGAGGTTTGTAAATGGTTGTTTACTTTTATTTCTCCGTGAGTGCCTAGCTCAATATCTGTATTGTCTAAAGCTAAATCTGTATTTGGTACACGTCCTGTAGCAAGTAAGATTGCGTCACCAGTAAAGTTCCCTTTTGAAGTTTCAACTGTTGTCAAATCACCTTCATTTTTTAATGCTTTTGTTTCAATATTAGTAATTAAACGTACGCCTTTATCTTTAAAATCATTAATCATGTGTGTGACTATTTCTTGATCCTCTCTGGCCATAAATTGCTTATTATATTCTAGTACAGTTACGTTTGTACCAAAGCTTTGAAACATTGAGGCAAATTCTAATGCAATATATCCTCCACCAATAATCACTAATTCTTTAGGTTGATAAGAAATATTTAATAGTCCTTTTGAATCATATACATTTTGTGCTGAGTCTATACCTTCAATATTTGGAATATTAGATTTTGCACCTGTATTAATTAAAATTTTATCTGCGGTCAGTGTTTGAACTAACTTACCATTTTCATCAATTAATTCGACTTCTGTATTAGATTTAAATTGTGCTTTAAAGTTTAACAAGGTAATATTTTCATCATTTTCTAAGTTTAAATAGTTTTTTTGATTTAATGCTTTGACTACTTCTTTTTTTCTTGAAAAGGCAGTTGAAAAATCGACATGTTTAATACCATCATTAACAAGCACTTTAGATGGAATACAGCCATGGTTTATGCATGTACCGCCATAGCTTTCTGTAAATTGTTCAATTAAAGCAACCTGTTGTCCTTGTGATGATGCATATTTGGCAAGTGTTTTTCCAGCTTTACCAAAACCAATAACGATTAAATTATAATGTGTCATATGTTGTATCCTCCTGAAGTGTATCATTAATTACATCATTAATTGTGAGGGTATCATAAAAATTTAAAATAACACGATGTTCCTTTTGATTATAGTGTGACATGGTCTTTGCTATGTTTCTTGATATTTCACAATCGCTCTGCTCATGACCTGTGAAAATACGCTGTTGGCTATCTTTTTCAAGCACAAATATACGATATAGTACTGATAGCTTAATACTAGCAGTTGAATAATTTGCACTATATCCGCCATTTTTACCACGGGAAGTATGAATAAACTGATATTGATTTAAAACCGTAGTCACTCTGCGTAATTGAACTGGATTGAGGCAGGTTAATTTTGCTAAAGTTTGACTACTGAATTGTTGGTTGTCGTGTTTTACTAAAAAGCTAAGTACGTGAACGGCAATGTTAAATTCTAAATTCAAATGATTCACCTCCTAAATGTAACTTTGTTAGTTACATTTAAATATAAAATAAAGAACATGTCAAATTTAATGTTTTAAACACTACTGAATGAATTTATCATTACAAATCGGGTAAACTATAAATAGAAACTATATTTCTAAGGAGTTGTGAATAGCATGGCAGAATTTGTACAATTAGGAAAATCTGATGTTCATGTATTTCCAGTTGCATTAGGTGCAAATGCAGTCGGAGGACATAATTTATACCCCAATTTAGATGAAGAGCAAGGGAAAGATGTTGTTAGAAAAGCTATTGATAACGGCATTACTTTAATTGATACTGCATTTATTTATGGACCTAAACGCTCAGAAGAACTTGTAGGAGAAGTCGTAAAGGAATATCCTCGTGAAAAAGTTCAAATTGCAACTAAAGGATCACATGTTATTAAAGATAATGGCGATGTTGTTCAAAATAACCAACCTGATTATTTAAAACAACAAGTTGAAGAAAGCTTAGAACGCTTGCAAGTGGATTATATTGACTTGTATTACATTCATTTTCCTGATGAGGATACACCGAAAGATGAAGCTGTGGCAGCATTACAAGAACTTAAAAAAGAAGGGAAAATTAAAGCAATAGGTGTTTCAAACTTTACGTTAGATCAACTTAAAGAGGCGAATAAAGAAGGATATGTGGATGTTGTTCAATTAGAATATAATTTACTACATCGTGAAAATGAAGAAGTAATGAAATACGCAGCTGAAAATAATATTACTTTTGTACCCTATTTCCCATTAGCTTCTGGTATTTTAGCTGGTAAATATGAAGAAAATCAAACTTTTGATGATCATCGTGCGACTCGTCGTGATTTCCAACCAGAAGTGTTCAATGATAACGTACGTCGAGTAAAAGAATTATCAAGTATTGCTGAAACTCATAATACAAGTATTGCTAATATTGTATTAGCATTCTATTTAACACGTCCATCACTTGATGTTGTTATTCCTGGTGCGAAACGTGCTGATCAAGTCGTAGAAAACATTGAAGCAGCAAATATTGAACTGACTGAAGAAGAAATTAAGAAAATAGACGATTTATTCCCAGTTGAATAAAGTATTTTAAATAAAAGTAATAATGACTCCTACACCGTTTATATAGGTGTAGGAGTTTTTATTATAAATAAAAATAAACAGATGGGGTACATAATAAGTAAATAGAGAAAACACATTAATAATATAAACTAAAAAAGAGGTAAGATATATGATTACTGTATTATTTGGTGGAAGTCGTCCACAAGGAAATACTGCTCAATTAACACAATATGCTCTAGAAGGAAAACAATATAATTGGATTGATTTAACACAATATCATTTTAAACCTGTAAGAGATTATAGACACGAATCAAAGCACATTGAGTCATACACAGATGATTATCAATTGATTATTGACCAAGTGCTTGAAAGTGATACAGTTATTTTTGCATCGCCTGTGTATTGGTATAGTGTGTCAGCATCTTTAAAAGCATTTATCGATCATTGGTCAGAATCATTAATCGATCCTAAATACCAGGATTTTAAAACTAAAATGTCTAACATTGATTTTAGATTAATTTTAGTTGGGGGAGATTGTCCGAAAGTAAAATCGAAACCTTGCATTAAACAATTAGAATATAGTTTAGATTTTCTAGGAGCAAAACTAAATGGTTATATTATTGGTACAGCAGAAAGACCTGGAGATGTTATGAAAGATGTATATGCTCTAGAAAGAGCACAGGAATGGAATACAGTACTGTCTTAATAGATACCTCTTAAAGTTGAGTGAAAGCGTTTGTTAATATACTATGATATAATTTTGTTATTAAATTACAATGAAATGTCAGGAGAATGAAGCATGTATACAGTTAGAAAAGCGACAACTAATGACGTTATAGCAATCAGGGATGTAGCTACAAAAGCTTGGTATAATACCTATTTAAATATTTATGCAGTATCAACAATTAATGAATTATTAGCAGCTTCGTATAATGAACACCATTTAAAAAAGCGATTAGAAGATCAACTTTTTTTAGTTATTGAAGAAAATAATGAAATTGTAGGATTTGCTAACTTTATCTACGGTAAAGAATTGTACTTAGCCGCACATTATGTTCATCCAGGTGTACAACATAAAGGTTATGGAACCAGTTTACTTGAAGAAGGATTACATGAATTTGAAAATGAATATAATGCGGTCTTTTTAGAAGTTGATAATAAGAATAAAGAAGCTATTCATTATTATCAACATCATGGTTTTGAAATAATTCGTTCATATCAACCAGAAATGTATGGTGAACAATTAGATTTAGCATTAATGAAGAAAGTATTATAAGAATTAATCAATGTAATTTCATATTACTACTGATGAAAGCAAGTATGAAAGAGGAGGATGAATTTGACACAATCATCTTATGTAACTAGAAAATTAGCTGAAGAAAAAGTATTTAAAGACCCAATTCATAAGTATGTTCATGTTAAAGATCAACTGATATGGGATTTAATTAAAACTAAAGAATTTCAGCGCTTGCGTCGTATTAAACAATTAGGTACATTATATCTTGCCTTTCATACTGCAGAACACAGTCGTTTTGGACACTCTTTAGGGGTCTATGAAATTGTAAGACGTATGATTGATGAATCATTTGTTGGACGTGAAGCATGGAATAATAAAGACCGCCCTCTTGCTTTATGTGCAGCTTTATTACATGATTTGGGTCATGGGCCGTTTTCACATAGTTTTGAGAAGATATTTAATACGGATCACGAAGCGTTTACCCAAGAAATTATTACAGGAAACACTGAGGTTAACGAAGTATTAAGTAGAGTATCTGAGACCTTTCCTCAGGAGGTAGCCGATGTTATTAATAAAACGCATAAAAATAAATTAGTCATTTCCATGATTTCATCTCAAATTGATGCTGATCGTATGGACTATTTGCAACGTGATGCTTATTTCACTGGTGTATCATATGGTACATTTGATATGGAGCGTATACTTCGATTAATGAGACCGTCAAAAGATGAAGTACTTATTAAAGAAAGTGGTATGCATGCTGTAGAAAATTTTATTATGAGTCGTTACCAAATGTATTGGCAAATCTATTTTCATCCCGTAAGTCGAGGTGGAGAAGTACTATTAAATAATTGTCTTAAGCGAGTCAAACAGCTTTATAAGGAAGATTATCAATTTAAAATGTATCCAAAAGAATTTATTCCATTTTTTGAAGGCACAATTACAATTGATCAGTATGTAGAATTAGATGAAGTAACGGTACTATTTTATTTGAAGAAATGGATACACGAAGAAGATGATATTTTAAGTGATTTAGCGCGTCGATTTATTAATCGTGATCTCTTTAAGTATATTCCATTTGATGGTTCGATTATTACAATTACTGAATTACAGGATTTATTTATTGAAGGTGGCATTGATCCAGAATATTATTTTGTTAGTGAAGCTTTTTCAGATTTACCATATGATTATGATCGACCTGGTTCTAATCGACAACCTATCCATTTGTTAAGACGAAATGGTAGTATTAAAGAAATTAGTAGCCAATCGTTAGTCATTTCAAGTATTACTGGGATTAATCGAGAAGACTATAAACTATACTATCCTAAAGAAATGATTCTTAATATTAACGATCCAGAAGTGAAAGGTTCAATTATTAATTTATTGAATGAATTAAATTAAATATTTGATGATAATATACGTTATTAGTTAATTGCAAGTGTGAAAAAGTAAAGAAATATTGGAGGAATCATCGTGGCAGAAAATAAAGGTTTTAAATTTAATATTATAAAAAATGATCCTCTAGATGGTCATAAAGGTACGAATATAGGAGCGATTAGTTTAGACAATATTGCACCTGTATTTATCGATATTGCAAGTAAAGAAACATTTGTTGATATTGGCGGTATGCATGCACGTGCGGAAGTGGAAAAGGGCGTAAAGTGGATTACTGATAAAGAATCAGTGGAAGGTCCAGAAGCTAAGGAATATTGGTTATGTTGGGTGACCACTGAACGTGATGAAAATGGTCCTTATTACGCGGGCGTCACTGCATGTTATTTACTTGTAAATAAAAGTATTCGTCGAGGTTATAAGAGTATGCCAGAACATGTCAATATGATGGATAAGTCTATGAAACATCAAGTTATTATTGATCAAATTGGTGAAGAAAATAAAAAAGTATTAAAAGATTTTTTAATATCCCATAATGAAACGATGTGGAATAATTCAAACGAAGCGTTATTCAAGGCATTTGATTAGAAAAAACTCGAGACACTCAGTAGTGCAGATTAAATGACTGAGTATCTCGAGTTTTTAATTTTCTAAAGTATCTCCAACATTATAAAACTGATAAACTGATTTCATTACATGATGATAAATCTGTTGAAAAGATTGTTCAGTTTGTTTACTAATAACTCTTAAATCTTCATATTCAGGCTTTATTTTAAAAATTTTTCCATTTTTTAAAGAAAGTTTAATTGAAACATTTCCATATGGCGTTTGAATATCACGAAATATTCTATCTAAAATTCGACGATTCACTTTATAACTACGTACGCCAAGTGATGATGTATGTTTTAATATCATATCTTCAATACGCAATTTATCTTCAACTTTACAAATAATAGTTAACTGAGTAGCTGGTCGATTCTTTTTCATAATAATAGGGGAATAGTATATGTCTAATACATCGTTTTGTAATGCAGTATTCATAAAATGACCTAACATTTCTGGTGTCATATCATCAATTTGACATTCTAACACTTGTACTTGATCATAACTTGTCTCATTATCTGTAAATTGAATTGCTCTAATTACATTTGGAAAATCAAAATTTTTAGTCCCAGCGCCGTACCCGATATGATGCATTGTAGCAGCTGGAAAAGGACCGAATTCTGTCACTAAACTTTTAGCAATTGCTGCGCCTGTCGGTGTAGTCAGTTCGCTGTGAACGTCAAAGTTTGCTAATAGTATATCTTTTAAAATTTCTGCTTAAATTAGAAGATTTAGGCTTTAATCATATATCATTAATGGTAGATTACATTGAAGATGTACTCGAAGATGACAAGCGTGTAGGAGCTGAGCCTTTGTCTGAAACACATGATAATTCAATTTATGAAGATACTAAAGGCAGGAAAAACGTTTATATCAAAGCGCCTTTTAATGCATTAATTGAATTGCAAGAGATCCCTAATGGTTATTATTATCCAGAAAATAGTGACGAAAAAGTATTTACTCCTGGGAAATAAGGTACAGCTAAGCTAGTTTAGTTATTAAGAAATGTATAAAAATGTTATTTAATGATATAATTATTTAAAAGATTATATCTAAGTTATGGAGTAAAGAGGACAACAAATGAAAAATATCTTATTATTTGTATCATCAATCTGTTTCGGCATCATTTTCTTCTATAAATATAGAACACTTTTAGAAAAGTATCATTATGATATTGTTGAACTTGAATCAAAAGCAGACATATTAGAAAGAAAAAAGTAATACCATGATACTAATGGTGACATTCAAAACATAATACCTTGAAAAAATCGAGTCTGAGACTTAAAAAAAT
The DNA here is from genome assembly GCF_001815595.1 of Staphylococcus sp. HMSC070D05. Taxonomy (NCBI): domain Bacteria; kingdom Bacillati; phylum Bacillota; class Bacilli; order Caryophanales; family Staphylococcaceae; genus Staphylococcus; species Staphylococcus sp. HMSC070D05. The sequence goes on from NZ_KV821100.1 coordinate 29,832, forward strand.
AAGCGTCTTAGACTCTTTTTCATTATATAGAAGTAGATGATTAAATTAAAAACACAGGATATTAATGTAGCGAGGCCCCAACACAAAGACTTTCAAAGAGAAAGTCAACGAACAACGTAATTTTGGGGAAGGACTTAAATGGAACGATGAACGCAAAATGACTTTTGTTTTACTCTCGTTTTTATCATAACTATTTAACTAATGTTGATAGAATTTTGTTAACTTCAAGCACTATAGGATTTATGCTATAATGTGGTGTAATATTTTAAAGATTAAGGTGAGTCAGACGTTGGATAAGAATATACACATTCAAACGAAACAAGTCTTAAAACAAAATGGAGAAAAACAAACGTTTGAATTTTCTTCTCAAGGATTATGGCAACAAAAACATGCCGATTATATTCGATATCAAGAACAAATTGAAAATGCAGTTGTCAATGTAACAATTAAAATTGAAGACAATGGCGTGAAGTTGATACGTAAAGGTGATATCAATATGAACTTACACTTCATTGAAGGTAAGGACACTACAACATTTTACGCTATACCAGCAGGACGCATTCCATTAATAGTAAGAACTAAGAGTATTTTACATTTTGTAAATGAAAATAGTGGAAAATTAAAAATACAATACGAATTACATCAAAATGATGAAAAAATGGGCTCATATCAATATGAAATTAAATATAAGGAGATAGGCGAATGAATATTATTGAAAAAGTAAAGAAAACTTTAATACAAGAAATTGAAGCAAGTATTAAAAAAGCAAATCTAGCAGAAGAGATTCCAGAAATTAAAGTTGAAATTCCTAAAGATACTAAAAATGGAGACTATTCTACTAATATTGCAATGGTCTTAACTAAAATTGCTAAACGTAATCCCCGTGATATTGCTCAAGCTATTGTAGACAATTTAGATACAAGTAAAGCAAACGTAAAACAAGTAGATATCGCTGGCCCAGGATTTATCAACTTTTATCTAGATAATCAATATTTAACAGCTATCATCTCAGAAGCAATTCAAAAAGGTGATAAATTTGGTTATGCGGAAGAACCAAAAAACAAAAAAATATTATTAGAATATGTATCAGCAAATCCAACTGGTGACTTACATATTGGACATGCTCGAAATGCTGCTGTAGGTGATTCACTAGCAAATATTTTAATTGCAGCTGGTTACGATGTAACACGTGAATATTATATTAATGATGCTGGTAATCAAATTACAAATTTAGCACGTTCAATTGAAACACGTTTCTTTGAGGCATTAGGGGATACAAGCCATGAAATGCCAGCAGATGGCTATAATGGTAAAGACATTGTCGAAATTGGTAAAGACTTAGCCAAAAAACATCCGGAAATGAAAGATTACTCTGATGAAGAACGCTTAAAAACATTTAGACAACTGGGTGTTGATTATGAAATGGATAAATTGAAAAAAGATTTATCAGATTTCAATGTTCATTTTGATAATTGGTTTAGTGAAACATCACTATACGAAAATGGTGCGATTGATCATACATTAGAAAAAATGCATGAGTTAGGCTATACGTATGAAGCAGATGGTGCCACTTGGTTACGTACGTCAGACTTTAAGGATGATAAAGATAGAGTACTAATCAAAAAAGATGGTAACTATACGTACTTTACACCTGATACAGCGTATCACTACAATAAAATTAATCGTGGCAATGATATTTTAATTGATTTAATGGGTGCAGATCATCATGGTTATATTAATCGTTTAAAAGCAAGTTTAGAAACATTTGGTGTAGATAGCGATCGTTTAGAAATTCAAATTATGCAAATGGTTCGTTTAATGCAAAATGGTGAAGAAGTTAAAATGAGTAAACGTACAGGTAATGCAATTACGTTACGTGAAATTATGGATGAAGTAGGCATTGATGCGGCGCGCTATTTCTTAACAATGCGTAGTCCTGATTCGCACTTTGATTTTGATTTGGAACTTGCAAAAGAGCAATCTCAAGATAATCCAATTTATTATGCACAATATGCACATGCACGTATTTGTTCAATTTTAAAACAAGCTAAAGAAAAAGGGATTGAAATAGACAAAAACGCTGATTTTAGTACCATTACAAATGAAAAAGCGATTGATTTATTGAAGAAAGTAGCAGAGTTTGAGCCTACAATTGAGAGTGCTGCTGAAAGTCGTGCACCACATCGATTAACTAATTATATTCAAGACCTAGCTTCAGCATTCCATAAATTCTATAATGCTGAAAAGGTATTATCTGATGATATTGAAAAAACAAACGCACATGTTGCTCTTATTGAAGCTGTTAAAATTACATTACATAATGCATTAGCATTAGTGGGTGTATCAGCACCAGAATCAATGTAATATAAATACTTTTAAATTAAAAGCACCTTTACGAATATTTATTTGTGAAGGTGTTTATTTTTTATAGAAAGGTAAAAAGATGTCAATGATGACTACAGAACAACTTTACAAAGCATTATTAAAACATATGGGTCCTCAAGGATGGTGGCCAGCAGATACACGTGAAGAGATTATATTAGGTGCTATATTAGTTCAAAATACAAACTGGAATAATGCTGCACTTTCTCTTAGACGGCTGAAAGAAGCAACCCATTTTGAACCTCAAAACATATTAGATCTGCCGATAGAAGAACTAAAAATATTAATCCGCTCTAGTGGTTTCTATAACAATAAAGCAAAAGCAATTTCTACATTATTCAACTGGTTAAATCAATATCAGTTTGATTATTGCAAAATTAATGAAGTATATGGAGAACATTTAAGAAATGAATTACTTAAACTACATGGTATTGGAAGTGAAACAGCAGATGTATTGCTAGTCTACATTTTTGAGAGGGTTGAATTTATTCCTGATCATTATACACGTCGGTTATATAGAAAACTCGGTTATGCTAATACTGAGAATTACGATAAATTAAAAAGACATGTTGAATTACCTTCAAACTTTACAAATCAAGATGCAAATGAATTTCATGCTTTACTAGATAATTTTGGGAAAAATTATTTTAATGGCTCCATTGAACAAAGATATCATTTCTTAGATCCATATTTTACAAATATGGATTGACCTTAACGTGACGTCATAGCTTAGTCTCTTTTATAGAGAGATGAAAAGAGAAGTAAATCAAATAGATTAAGAAAAAGGTAGGATGTCAGAATGGAAAATCAGGTATATTTTACACCCAGTGACGTAAGTCATATTACCGAAGTAACTAAACGCACACTTCATTATTACCATGAAATTGAGTTGCTTGTGCCAACTTATATTGCATCTAATGGTTATCGCTATTATTCTTCTAAGGATATCTCTAAATTACAGACCATTCAATTTCTAAGGGAGCTTAATGTATCATTAGCAGATATTCAACTTTATTTTAGTAACAGTATAGAAGAGAAAAATATAATATTAGAAAATAATTATCAGTGTATTGTTGCACAAAGAGATCAATTAAACAAAATGATTCATTTTCTTAATCATCATCTCGTTAATCATAGAAAAGAGGAGATTAATATGAGTAAATGGAATAATGATAATATACAAAATCAATATGAGAAAGAAGCTGAAATGAAATATAGTCATACTCCTTATTATCAAGCTTTTAAAGAGAATCAAAAACAATTGAATTCTACAGAAAAACAACAAAATAATAAGAGAACAATGGAGAGGTTACATTCATTCTTTGATAAAATGAATGAATTATTCATTGCAAACTATAAAATCAATCATATACAGGTTAAACAAGCTATTTCTGAACTAAAAGATATTCTTCAAACACAAGTACCTAACGTAGATGAACAATTTTTAGAATATATTGCCTCGATTTATGAAAATGATGAGCGATTTGCTAAAACAATTAATAACAAACGACATGATAATTTAAATCAGTATATTGCTGATGCGATTCGAAATGATATTTAATAAAAGATGTTTTTAAGTTCTATAATATGTAATGATATATGTATAATATATCTGATGAATAAAAGGAGCTTAAACATGATAGAAGCATTCAAATTATTTTGGCAAAATTATTTTAATGTAAAAAGTCGAACTAGAAGACGTCATTATTGGTTTGCTATTTTAGCTAATTGTATTATTTTAGTGATCATTAGTTTACTTTTTAATATCATTACTTTGGGGTTAAATGGAGGGCATACATTTTTTGATATTGTGTATGAAATCATTGATATTATTATTTTCATAGGAACGTTTACGATGACGGTGCGTCGTTTACATGATACAGGGCACACATTGGTTCTGCCTCTTATTATTTTAATATTTACATTAATTAGAAAAATTTCAAGTATTGTAGATAGAACATACGGTATTTCAATTGATGGTTTTTTCAACGGAATGATTGCGCTTGAATCAGGAATTATGGTGGCAGCGATGTCTTTAGTCTTACTTATTATTCTTGTGATCACTTTTGCATTTACAATAAAAGATAGTGATGAGGGGACAAATAAGTATGGTCCAAATCCTAAAATAGCTACTGTATAATATGAAAAAAGGAAGGATACAGAATGTATTTTGAAATCTGTTTCCTTCTTTTTTTATTTTGAAATAGAATTAAATCATTAAGTTTAACCAATAATATAAAATTACACAATAAAAATTTATAGAATTAAATTAATGATATAAATAATTTGGTATGATAAATATATGAAATAAACAAAATTGTGAAAGGAAGGTATGGTTTATAAATGAACAATAAGAAGCTGTGGATTATTTTATTTACATTAGTATTAGTTTTAGCAGCGTGTGGACAAAACCAATCGAGTGAAAAAGGACATCATTCTACGCACTCAACTGAGCAAGAAACAATGGATCACAATGATAATACTCATACATATCATCGTATTATATCTTTGATTCCAAGTAATACTGAAATATTATATAGACTTGGTCTTGGAAAAAATATTATAGGTGTATCAACAGTTGATGATTATCCAAAAAACGTGAAAAAAGGCAAGCAACAATTTGATGCAATGAACTTAAATAAAGAAGCACTTTTAAAAGCTAAACCTGATTTGATTTTAGCTCATGAATCTCAAAAATCATCTGCTAAAAAAACACTTGATAGTTTAGCTGATAGTGGTGTGAAGGTAGTATATGTTAAAGACGCTCAGTCTTTAAATCAAGTCTACGATTCATTTGAGCAAGTAGGTAAAGTGACGCATCATGAAAAAGAGGCGAAACAGTTAGTCAAAGAAACAAAAGATAATGTTCAAAAAGTAATTGAATCAATTCCAGCACATCATAAAAAACAGAGCGTTTTTATAGAAGTGTCTTCAAAACCTGAAATATATACAGCAGGAAAAGAAACCTTTTTCAATGATATGATAGAAAAACTAGATACAAAAAATGTATTTTCAAATGTTAGTGGATGGAAAGCAGTAGATAAAGAAAGTATTATTAGAAAAAATCCTGATATTTTAATTTCAACTGAAGGGATTTCAAAAAAAGAATATTATGAAGTGATAAAAAAACGTGATGGTTTCTCTGAAGTCAACGCAGTAAAAAATGAACGTGTTGAAACAGTAAATGGTGACGAAATTTCACGACCGGGACCTCGTATTGATGAGGGTATGAAAGAATTACGTGATGCAATTTATAAACGTTAAAATGAGAGACTTTTCAAAAGCCTACAACGATATTGACAATGTTGTAGGCTTTTTATACAACATAGAGTCTTGTAAGTTTAGCAAAACAGAGAAAGAATCATTTTGTAATCTTATTTTAATTAGTAGTAAGGATATATTCATTGTAGTATAGGAAATAAATAATAATTGAAATGTGAGTGGAAATGAAACGACATCTATATTTAACCTTTTCAGTTTGGACACTTTGCTTGTGTATCATCATAACTATAAGTCTTTTTTGGGATTTAGGATCATTACATCAAGCATTTAATCAAATGATTTTTTTTAAAGTTAGAGTTCCTAGAACATTTGAGGCGCTTATAGTAGGAGCTATATTAACGTTTACGGGTCAATTATTTCAAACGGTATTAAATAATCCTTTAGCAGATAGCTTTACACTTGGTTTAGCGAGTGGAGCGACGTTTGGGTCAAGTTTAGCTATATTTTTAGGTGTATCTTTTCTATTTATTCCAATTTTTTCTATCATTTTTAGTATCACGACACTTTTACTTGTTGTTATAATGACAATCGTATTGTCTAGAAATTTTCCAATTAGAGTACTCATCATATCTGGACTTATGGTAGGCGCATTTTTTAATGCATTAATATATATACTTACACTCATTAAACCAGAACGTATGAATCGTATGTTAGCCTATTATTTCGGAGGATTTGCGAATGCCGAAATGAATGAGCTCGTTTATATTACCATGGTTTCTTTGCCAATCATTATTGTGATATATAGTTTAGTTACACCAATTAAGCTCATGCAATTAGGAGAAGCTAAAAGTAAGTCTCTAGGGTTAAATGTGCAATGGATAACATTTATTGTACTTTTGTTAACGTCTATTATGACAGCTATAGCAGTAGCGTTTATAGGTGTTATAGGTTTTATTGGCATCATTGTACCTCAATTAATTAGACGATATTATTTTCAATATAGTCTTGCTATACAAATGACATTAAATATCATGATAGGTGCGTTAACGATGCTATTCGCTGATGTTATAGGAAAGATGGTTATCAATCCAGTGCAGATTCCAGCAAGTATTATTTTATCACTTGTTGGGATACCCATATTATTTTATATTTTAGTCACTCAATCTAATACAACACGTTAGTGAAGTGAACAAAAAGTATTAAATTAAGAATAATTATATTGATAAGAGGTAAATAAAAATGGACTTAAACCAAATAAAAGCAGTTGTGTTCGATTTAGAAGGAACATTATTGGATAGAACTAAGTCTCGAGATAAATTTATAGAAGAACAATATGAACGTTTTCATGATTATTTTGTACATGTACAACTTGCTGACTTTAAACGTAAGTTTATAGAATTAGATGATGATGAAGATAACGATAAACCCTATGTATATAAAGAGATAATAAAACAATTTCACATCGATAGATTGACATGGAAAGATTTATTTCATGACTTTGAAATGCATTTCTATCGGTATGTATTTCCATACTACGATACATTATACACACTGGAAAAGTTATCAGAGCATGATTATTTACTAGGTGTAATTGCAAACGGAAAATCAAAGATTAAACAATTTCGGATTTATTCATTAGGAATAGAACACGCGATTAATTATTTATCAACTTCTGAAACAGTAGGTTATCGCAAACCTCACCCACGTATTTTTGAAGATATGATTAATCAACTTGGCGTCTTACCAGAAAAAATTATGTATGTTGGAGATGATGCCTTAAATGATGTTGCTCCTGCACGTGCTATGGGAATGGTAAGTGTTTGGTATAAACAAGAAAATGCTGAATTAGAACCTTTAGAAGAAGAAGTAGATTATATTATTACAACAATAGAAGAGCTCTTAACGATTTTATCCATAAATAAACAAAAAAAAGGAGATAATTAAATGGAATTATTTACTAGAAAAGGCGGATTTACATTAAATTACAATACTATGGGACAAGGGTATCCAGTAGTGCTTGTACATACTGCATTTGAAAATGCTTCAATCTTTCAAAATTTAGCTCATGCACTTTCAAAAACATTTCAAGTCGTATTATTGGATTTACGTGGTCATGGATATTCAGATAAACCACGACATATTAAGTTCAATGAATTTGCAGAGGATATTATTTTATTATTAGATTATCTCTATATAGATCAGGCAGCTTTTATTGGTCATGAAATGGGTGCTACAATTATTGCGCATTTATCAAAGCAATATCCAGAATATGTATCTTCTTTAACAATGATTAATCCGACATCTATTGAAGGAGAGTTACCAGAAGAACGATTGTTTAGAAAATACGCACATAAAATCCGTAACTGGAATGAAGATAAACAAGAGAAGTTTTTAGATAAACATCGCTATTATAAATATCGTAAAGTTAATAAGTTCTTAAAAAACGTCGAAGACACTAATGCAATTTCTACTAAAGAAGAGACAGAAGCAGTAGATGAAGTATTCAAACAAAAAGGAATTGCAGAAGTATTTGAGTATATCACTAAGCCTACATTTATAGTTGCAAGTGAGTATGGCGAAAGAATAACATCTCTTGAATCTAAAGAAGTAGCAGATTTAATAGGGAATGTACATTTCGAAGTGTATTCGCAGTCAAGCATGTATCCTTTTGAAGAAGAACAAGAGAAGTTTATCCATGATGTGACACCTTTTATAAAAAAACATATGCCTCAACACTAAATAATATTATTTACCAATATGAATTGATTATAAAAATGAAATATTTTGTAATGTTTTTGTAATAATTCTGTTATTTTGATAATAAATAGGGTATACTGTAATTAAGCATAAAAGAAAAAGGAGCGAGTGCTTATGAAAAAGTTAGCAACAGCCCTATTAGTTTCTGGACTAGTAATGACAGGAGTAGGCTATAATCATGCTGAAGCAGCTAGTGGTAATTCGATTCAGACTGTACAACAATTAACTCAAGGTCAAAAAACATTAGAAAATGTGACGATAGGTGAATCAATTAAAAATGTTATTAATCACTATGGCACACCTATTTATTCATATAATCCAAATAATCAAGAAAAATACTATGAATTCCATACAAACAAAGGCGTATTAGTTGTTACTGCAATCGGTAAAAAAAATACTGGTTATGTAACTAGAGTATCAATGACTTATAATCAAGCTAATGGTCCAACTTATCAAAAAGTAGCACAAAGTGTAGGTAAAAAAGCCATTAAACGTGTTCAATATAATAGTGTAAGCGGCAATTTTGCTTACATTCAAAACGGTAAAACAAGCTATCAATTTGGTTCAAGCTCACCTAAAGACAAAGTATTAAAATTATATCGTATTGACATTAATAAATAATGTAATGAAGTAGTTAGTTAAAGTTACGTATCATCGATTTCATTTAAAAGATAATGAAATATATAGAAGTAGGATAACGAATTCCAGATGGAATTCGTTATCCTACTTCTTTTTTACGAAAAGAAATCAATTGAAATCTATGATAAAATGTTGAAATGAATGAATTGAATGTATTTTAAAACTTGCATTCGATAAAGGAGCAACATATGCGATTAAACGATAAATTATTACTTGAAAATGTGAATGATTATTTTACTCATAAAGGTATGCCCCCTAAACTTATCGATGACATTAAAGAAAATATACGTAATGACTTTAAAAAATCTGAAGAAAAAAAGCAAGATTATCTTGATTTTAGGGGGAAAGCAACGGCCCAAATTATCCTAATTATTCAACGAAATTTATTTGGTTTACAATTGAATCCTATTATATTTTTTATTATCAATTTTATTTTAATTTCGTATTTATATGATAAGCAATACGTTCCATTCCAAGCTGCAACCATATTATCTTTGTTTTATTGTATGGTTATTTTCCCGATTACTATTTTTATTCATATACAAATTGCTCGAAAAAAATATTTATATAGTAATCGCACGGAGATAATCATAGGCTATATGATTGCAATTATTGCCTTAATTCTTATTATCATGCGTGCACTTAATCTCACTATAGGCATTGTTCCTATTACTATGTATAGTCATCAATTTATTTTCTTTATGGGACTTGTGATGAGTTTATGCGGGGTCATTTTTAAAAGATTAGAATATACAGCAGTAGGTTTATTATTCTCTCAAAAGACGATTGATGCTGTTATTGTAAATTCAAATGTCGCTCAAACAGTTTCACTTATCATTTGGATTATTATTGTCGTGTTAATTGTTACATATACTATACGATTATCATCTAGAAGAAGTATTTAATAAAATATATGATTTTAACTCAACCATGATTAATAAGGTTGAGTTTTTATATTTAAATTATATAAAAATTTTTAAATAAAAAAATAATTAATTGTATACATGTTTATAGCGTTAAATATTTTTTAGTGGGTATAGTATATACTAAGGGAGGTGCCGATATGAAAAAAATTGAAACGTCTAATCAAATAAAGATAGCTTATCAAGATGCAGGTACAGGCATTCCCATTATTTTAATCCATGGTTTAGATGGTAATTTAGCTGCGTTTTACTCATTAAAAAAAGAATTGAGAAAACACCATAGAGTCATTGTTTACGATGTGAGAGGTCATGGAAAATCTACACATCCTATGAGTTATAACTTAAATGATCACATTAAAGATTTAAATATGTTAATGCAGCAATTAGATATTAAAAGCGCACATTTATTAGGGCATGATATGGGTGGAATGATTGCACAAGCCTTTACCGAAAAATATAAAGATAAAGTGCGATCTTTAACAATTATATCTTCTAAATCTGAAGATATTATTCATGGTTTTACAAAATTAATGATTGAGCACCAAGATAAAGTAGCGGGGTTCAATAAATCTGAAGCGTTACTTATATTATTTCCATATATTTATAAGAAAAGTGATGTTGCAATGAAGTGGTTTCAACGTCAACGTTTATATAGTAAACAAGATGATGAAGATAGTGCAGTAGCATTAAGAGCCTTATTAGATATAAAGAATCAATCAAATACAATCACGTATGATATCAATGTTCCAACTATGATAGTAGATGGACGTTATGATCCAATTATTATTAATAAAGAGCATCAACAGTTTGAAAATCAATTTAAAAATATCAATTATGCATTATTTAATGAATCAGGGCATGCACCTCATGTAGAAGAAGAAGAGAAATTTTTAACATTATATTTAAATTTTGTAGAAAAAAATGATACATCTAATACGACAAATCTATTGATATAAAATTGTAAGCATAGAGTCAAAATGATCTACAATAAAATATCTAAAGAGACAGAACAATTTAAAGAACGGCGTTATAGATATAAAGAATTATGAAACAGCTTTTATAAATATTAGAATGAAATTATTCTACAGAAAACAAAATCAAATTATATGAATTATGGCTATAAAAGAGGAGGGTGGGACATAATTCCTAACAAATTAGCC
>NZ_KV821101.1:0-7598 GCF_001815595.1 Staphylococcus sp. HMSC070D05
ACAAGTTCATGAACTTGTTGTGCCTTTTTAATGTGACTCAAACTTCTGATAATCATCAGTTATGTTAAACTCTAACAAAAACTAAATTATCAGAAGAATTATCTAGGGTATTAAACATAGGTAAATCAATTTTCTATCGCCAATAGTATAAACATCATCCATATTAATCTGAAGATAGCTACATAATTCTTTAACAGCATAGCCTTTATTTGTATAAGGCGCCATAAACTCTATTAAATATGGTTTGTTTTGAGGTTTCTATGTTTAATCATTTAATTTTTCATTATATAAATCGAATAATTATAAAAAGTCATCATACTTTTTATTTTTTAAAAATATTTGAAAATTTAATAGTAATCCAATTATAAGATCAAATATCATTATCATTATAATCAAGGCAACTATAATCACTGTGACACTCGTTACATAACAAGCTAGTAATCTCCAGATAAAATTGACATTTTCACCAATTCCATAACTTAACATATTACAAAGTAGTAAAAGAATAATAATACCTATACTGTAAATTAAAATTGTCAGTGTATATTTTTTAATAACTCTATTAGGAAACAATAGTTCATCTATTAGGTTCTTTTTCACCAGTATCTCTCGTTCAATTCTATCTTTGTCACAGATTTTGATTTTACTATTTTTTATTTTTTCCTCTAATAAAATAACCTCGAACGATCTGCTAATTTTTAATAAATATGCAGGAAAAGCTAATGTTAAGCATAATGTAATTAATTCATTTACATTGTTCATGTAACTTATAAAATAGATGAAAGTTGCTACTAGTGCTCCTAAAAATATAGTTATATTAAGTTCTACATCAAATATTTTAAAAATATCTGCTCTATTCATCAGTTAATCATCCTTTCAAGGTTTATTAATACTAATAAATTATTAGATATAGGTATATCATATTATTAATTTAAGAAATTGTCTTTTATAATTTTACTTAATAATAAAAAAGTAGAACCATTTAAAATTAATGGTTCTACTTTTTAACTATTACTAATTTTAAAAATAAACTAATCTACAATATCTAAAAATATATGTTTAGTACTATTTTTGTTTAGTTATATCAAGTGATTTGGGAATTAACAAATAGACAACTATTGAAATGATAATCATGATAATCCCACCTACTAAAGCAGTTGCTACAAAAGCATCATTAAATGATGTTACAGCCTCGTTTGCAAGCTGTTTTATCCCCGTAGCTTTAGCTACTTCGACAGCGCCCACTACAGATTCTTCAGCTACATGAGCTAAATCTCCAACTATACCTTTTGATGAAAAAGATGAAATATCTAAAAATACACGATAAAGCATAGAAGATAGGCTACCAAGTACTGCTACACCAAAAACATTTCCAAGGTCATACATAGACTCTTCAACAGCAGCTGCATTACCTGCTTTTGATGTAGGTGTTTCTAACATTATTAGAGCAGATGCAACTGCTAGTGAAGCCGTACCAGCTCCAACTAAAATTAATGCTAAAGCCATTGTAGAATATGATAATGGATGACCAAAGAAATACATAATAAACATGCCAATGGCTGCAATTCCAATTCCGGAAGGTAACACTATTTTCGGTCCAAATCGCGCCGCTAATCCGGGTGCAATTGGTGCAAACACCATATCTCCTATTGCCATAGGTAATAGGTATAAGCCAGCTTTAAAAGGAGAAAGTTCTTCCACAACCTGTAACCATTGTGAAGCTAATAACAAAACAGATGTCATTGCAAACATTGTCATAAATGCAGCAATTGTACCAGCTGAAAATGATCTCTTTTTAAAAAGTCTTACGTCTAACATTGGATCAGAACTTGATAAATTACGTTTAACAAATATCACTATCATGGTAATTGCTAATACTATTACAACCCATGGAATAATATCTGCTAGTCCTTCTTTTGAAAATTCTTTGATACTCCATACCAGTCCAATCATGCCTGCAATTGATAAAATTGTAGAAGGAATATCCCACGAGTGAGACTTTTCTTTTGATAACTTAGACTCTGGTAATAAAAATAAACCTGCTACAACTGCTATTATCACAAACGGTACATTAATTAAAAATGCCGAGTGCCATGAAAATTGCTCAAGTAAAGCTCCTCCGATAATTGGTCCAAAAACAGCACCTATCGATGAAACGATTGACCATACAGCTAATGCAGTGGCCCTTTCTTTAGGGTTTTCAAAAATTACTCTTATCATTGAAAGAGTAGTTGGCATTATTAAAGCACCTGCAATACCAAGTAAAAATCGAATAGCTATTACGAACTCTGCACTTTCTGCGAAAAATATAGCTAATGAAACGAGGCCAAATAAAGCAAATCCAGTTAATAATGCTTTTTTTCTTCCCCATTTATCAGCAAAGGCACTCAATGGAATTATAAAGCCAGCTAAAACAAGAGAGTATATATCAACTATCCATAACTGTTGGGTACCAGAAGGCTCTAACTCTCTTACTAATTCCGGTAAAGCCATAATTAATATTGTCATATCCATTGTAACAACAAACAAACTAACAGCTAATACTACTAGTGCAGTCCATCTTTTTTTTGATGTCATCATATCAGTAGTTTTTGTAAAAAATGAAATCATTTAAGTTCCCTCCAATCCTTATAGACCGTTCGACCGGTCTATAAGGATTATAATCTATTTTTTTACATATTACAACAAAAAATCTTGCGAAATTTAAATGGCTGTATTGTGTTATACAATTATTCTTTGAATTTTTTGTGCTATCATTGATAGTACTTAATACTCATTAAAGGCGTGATGAACTTGAAAGATAAAATACTAGGTGTCGCAAAGGAATTATTTATAAAAAATGGATATAATGCCACTACTACTGGAGAAATTGTTAAATTATCAGAAAGTAGTAAAGGGAATCTTTATTATCACTTTAAAACAAAAGAAAATCTATTTTTAGAAATTTTAAATATAGAAGAATCTAAATGGCAAGAACAGTGGAAAAAGGAACAAATCAAATGTAAAACTAATAGAGAAAAATTTTATTTATATAATGAACTATCTTTAACAACCGAATACTATTATCCACTTCAAAACGCAATAATTGAATTTTGCACTGAATATTATAAAACTAATAGCATTAATGAAAAAATGAATAAATTAGAAAACAAATATATAGATGCTTATCATGTAATTTTTAAGGAGGGTAATTTAAATGGCGAATGGTGTATTAATGATGTTAATGCTGTTAGTAAAATAGCAGCAAACGCTGTTAATGGAATTGTTACCTTTACACATGAACAAAATATTAATGAAAGAATTAAACTTATGAACAAGTTCTCTCAAATTTTTTTAAATGGACTTAGTAAATAATTATATATATATTCTTGAAATACCAATAAATATTATTTCTAAATTACGTTCATTATTGATAAAAAATTTAAATAGTATTACTACACAAAAAGAGAGTGCGAATTCGCACTCTCTTTTTTCTTGTATAATTATTAAAAGATCATTTCAATAATATAATATGAGTTTTGAGACTCTGTGAGAGCCTCTTATTTGCATTGACGACCCATTTATCAAGATGATCCCTTATCATGCTTAATTCTATAAACTGTCTGTCTTGTGATATTAACTTCTTTCGCAATCTTACTAATTGCTTTCCCTTCTTCTAACATTTCCACCACGCGATGATAAATAATACGTTTCTGTGGGTCTTTGGCATTTGGTGAATAAAGTAAGGGGCGCCCTTTATATACGCCTTTTTCCTTCGCAACTTGAATTCCTTGCGCTTGTCGACGTTTACTTTCATTTCTCTCTTGTTCTGAAACCATTGCTAAAATTTGAACGATTAAATCTTTCATAAACTTATCCAGTAATGGATTGCCAATCACTTCATTCATCATAGGTAAGCTGGTAATCATTAACTGAACGTCTTTCTCTTTTAAATAACTCACAGTTTCAATAATTTCATCATAATCACGTCCCAAACGATCAATAGATTCCACAACGAATCGATCTCCCATTCTGACAAAATTGAGTGCTTCTTGAAATACAGGTCTATTTTCCACTGACTTTCCCGACTGTTTCTCTGTAAAGATTTTCTCCACACCAAACGTCTTTAAATTATCCAATTGTCTTTCTAAATTTTGATCTATCGATGATACTCTCGCATAACCTATAATCATTCATCTTCACTCCATAATTAATATACACCCTAATCATACGTTCTAATTGCGATAATTTCAACAACTTATTTTGTATGATTAGGGTGTACTCAAAGTGTACATATCTATAATTAAAACTTACTAAAAATAAATATAGATTTTTTCTTTGTAACAGAACCGTTCATTTGAAGGTCATCTCTATCATAAATATTTAAATTAACTAAAAATTTTAATCATCTGTTTAATACTTATGAAATGTATTTACGGTAGGTATTAAAATTGATGAAATTTATATAAGTGCTTTCAATGAAAATGACCGTTTATTTATCCTCCTGATTTAAGGAGTTAGAAATTTCGAAAACGATTCTTTCCATTTGTTGCATTTGTTCCATGTCCAGATATTTAATACATTATAGAAAACCAAAGACCATCACTAATTAAACGCAGTTTTAAAATTTCATCAGGATTGCCTTCGTCTTTAAAATGGGCCTCTTTTAATATAAGTTCTACTCTTTCATACCTAACTCTTTCAATGCCATCGTTTCATACGCCGATTCTCCTGATTCCATAGCAAACTCAGCGATAAACATTGGGAATACTGCATTGAGTTCTATTATATGCTCTTTCATTCGTGGCCATATTTCACCTCCAGCTTTACCGTATGCTGTTATAAGTTGCTCTAATCCTTCGTCGTCGAATACACGATGGTGTCCTATAAAGTCCATTGATGGGTCGGAGTGGGTTGCTTCAGTCCAGTCTATGAGACCTGTGACGTTTGCTTGGTTATCTACCATTATATGTCCTGGATGTAAGTCCCCATGTATCATGGTCGCATGTCGAGGCCATAGTTCGTCGTTTTCTAACCATTGTTTCCATCTGTTCCATAATTCATCTGATACGCCATAAGTTTCTTTAACTTTATTCATTCTTCTTTGAAAGTCATTTTTTATTTCTTGTATGGTTTTGATATTTATATGCTGAACGTTAATGTTTTCTTCTGGTATGTTGTGTAAATCTACGAGTGTTTCAGCTAATGTGTTAATAAAGTTTTCTGGTAATGGTTTGTGTTCAATTTCCCATACATAATTTTGTATTTCTGGATCTATTGTGGCTGCGGGTTTACCTGTAAGTTTTGGGTAAGCAATAAGGTCTTTTGCATGTACTTTCCACTTCGGTATTTCAAATGAAACATTCTTCTGTAAGAAGTCTACCGTTTGTTTTTCGGGTTTTGTTCGTTTATAAACGTCAGGTCTTCTTGGTAGTCTCAAAACCCATTCTACTCCATGTTTATCTTTTCCAAATGCAACTTGAAAATCAAGTCCCGATTCATTCAATGAGATTGTTTGAGGTTGGATGTGTAATTGATATTTTTCTGCACATTTAATAATTTCATTATGTCGAGTCATTTTATTGGATCCTTATTTCTATTATATTTTTCTTGTGAACGTATTTTTTATATTGATATAAATGAACCTAATATTCAATATAAATTAGTGTATAGTTTTTAAGTTATATCATGAATAGATTGTCCTGTTAATTCCCATTTTTTATCTGATACATGTTTAACAAACCTTGTATCATGTGATGTAAACAAAATGATTCCAGGATATTTATTCATAAACATTTCTAATGCTTCTAATGTTTTAATATCTAAAAAATTAGTTGGTTCATCCAAAATTAACATATTCGCTTTCGTTGAAAATAATACTGCTAACGATAATTTCGTTCTTTCCCCACCACTCAAAACATTACAAGAACGATCAAGTGCTTCATTTAAACCCAAGTTATTTAAAATAGCTCTACTGAATGATTCTGATGAATCCGTTTCATCCATTAAATATTGCAATAATGAAACGTCACGCATGTCTTCATAAGCAAGTTGACGATAGTATGCCATTTGCACTTTAGGAGAACAATCAATTCCCTCTATTTGGTGGTAAATAGCTTCAAGTAAAGTTGTCTTACCTACACCATTTGCACCTACGAGCGCTATATTTTTGCCATATGGTATTTGGAATCGTACTTGTGTTAGCAGTTTTTGACTTCCTTTAACCAATGTTAGATTTTGTGCAATGATTGGATAATTATTATGGATATCATAAATTTTATTTTGTGGGAAATTGAATTCATGATAACTTTGTGGTTTTTCAACTTCTTCCAAATGTTCCATTCTTTTTTCAATATGCTTAGCTTGTTTTTGAGCAGCCTTCTCAACCGTGCCTTTTTGTTTTGATGCACTTAAACGATCTGGTGCTATACTTTTGTTTTTTTGTTTTGATGATGCTTGTGCCATTTGTTGCGCTTGATTTCGTTTAGCTTTACTGGCTTGGGACAATCTTTGTTTTTCACTTATATACTGTTCATATTGACGTTGTTGTTCTAACTGTTCTTGTTCATATTGATTTTGATACTGTGTGTAATTACCTTTAAACACTCTTATTGTGCCATCTTCTTGTATATCCCAAATTGTGTCAGCAATTTGGTCTATAAGTGCTCTATCATGACTTACTATAATTAAAGTACCATAGTAATATTTTAAAATATTTTTCAGATAATCTTTACCAATTTTATCCAAGTGATTTGTAGGTTCATCTAAAAGTAATATCGGACTATAATTTGATATGACATTAGCTAATTTATATTTTGCTTTTTCACCACCACTCATACTGTCGGTTGTATGCATAGGTATATGGAGTTCACTCATTAAACTACCGTCTAACGTGTTAAAATCATTTTCCACATCCATGTTAAGCTGTTCAAAATATTGAATTTCGCCAACCGTTTCAACTGTTCCAGATTCTGGTTTTGTTTTTTGAGCAATCATATTTAGTAATGTGGTTTTGCCAGTACCATTACCCCCAATAAGTGCTATTTTTTCAAATTGGTAAGCGTAAAGATGACCGATGTTAAGTGATCGTAAATCTGTCAATTTATGATTGATTTGGTTAAATTTAATTGTATATTGTTCCATATTTATACACTCCTTGTATATTTAAAGGACGTGTACGCAAAAAAATGAGACAGGCTACTCCCGTCTCATTCACATTACACTTTCAAACACTTAAAAATTTATTATGATGTTTTAGTATTTGAAAGCGTTTATTATTCCTATCGAAGGATAAAAAATGACATAAGTCATCCTATGAGTGTGTATTGCGGACAAGCCTTTTTGAATTAATTTAGTTTTGTATTCAAAAAGGTTTATTTGAGTCTCATAGAAGCTGTCATTTTAATCCTCCTTCATCGATAAAATAGTAATGTTAATATAACATTTTGTTGGTTTTTTTACAATATATCTCTAAGTAGAAAGATTATATAACAAAAGTATAAAAATACAATTTTAGATTGATTATACATCTCCTTAATTTAGAGTGTACTCATAAAATACGGTTCTGTTGCAAAGTTGAATTTATAATATAATTTTAACAAAAAGGAGTCTTCTGTATG
>NZ_KV821102.1:0-108893 GCF_001815595.1 Staphylococcus sp. HMSC070D05
ATATCATTCCCACTAATTGGGGTCAGTCCAAATAAAAGCTAACCGTTTTTCTATTAAATAGTGATGTTGTTATGTTTATTATAAGTCAAATAAGCTGTAATACCTTCTTCGATACTATATTTAGGCTTGTAACCTAATGCTTTGAGCGGGGTAATATCGGCACAAGAATGTTTAATATCTCCAGGACGTGGGGCTTCAAACTGATAAGGTATAGGATAATTAAAATTATTTTCAAACGATTTAAAAACAGCTTTCAAATTTGTTTGTGTTCCTGTGCCTACATTATAGATAAAACCATCCGTTAGAGTAGTATTAAGAACGATTGATATAGCATTGATTAAATCATCGATATAAACAAAATCACGTGTTTGTTCGCCATCGCCATAAAATGTAAAAGTTGAATGATTTAAAAACTTAGTATTCATAATAGAAATGACTCCTGAATAATCAGATGTTGGATTTTGTCTAGGACCGTAAATATTAAAAAATCTTAAACAAGTACAAGGAATTTGATATAAATGATTATAAATCTTAGCATATTGTTCTCCAGCGTACTTTTGAATAGCATATGGAGATAATGGAAATGGTTTAGATTGTTCTACAGATTTAGGTAAATCGGGTAGATGACCATAAATAGCTGCAGAAGAAGCAAATATGACTTTTTTAATATTTGGATTATATGTTCGAATTGCTTCTAATATATTGACAGTAGCATCTATATTAATACAATTGGATAATTCTGGTTTTTCGATTGTTTCTACTACACTCACCATAGCAGCTAAATGAATGACAAAATCAAATTGTTCTTTTTGTATTAATTGTGTGACAAATTTAAAATCGGTGATATCTTTGATATAAATATGTTCATTGTTCACAAAAGGTATATTCTTTAAAAAACCGGAACTTAAATTGTCAATAATATGTACTTCTGTGTCATGATTCATAAAATATTCTGCTACATGGGAGCCAATAAAACCTGCTCCACCAGTGATAAGTACTTTCATATATATACTTCCTTTTCTAGATGTCGGTTAACTATGTTGTAATTATTATACTTTATTTTATTTAAATTATAAATTATTTATATAATGAAGTGTGTTGATAGGGTTACATTAGTACTTGAATCAAAAATCAAATTCACAATTTTGTAAGCGGTTGCAAATAAAGAAGTAAACATAGTAAAATGAAGTTAATGATAGAAAATATCATGATTAAGAAACAAAGGGTTAAAGAAATGAATTTAAATACTAAAAAACATATAGGGGGTAATGAAGTATGGTAGTACCTTTCAAAAATGAACCGGGTATTGATTTTTCTGTGCAAGAAAATGTTGAAAGATTTCAAAAAACGTTAGAAAAAGTAAAACATAGTTTAGGCCAAACGCTTCCTATTGTCATTGATGGTGAACATATCATTAAGGACGATACATTCGATTCAATTAATCCAGCGAATACATCTGAATTAGTAGCTAAAGTGTCAAAAGCGACAAAAGACGATGTCGATAACGCATTTGAATCTTCAAACAAGGCTTATGACGCATGGCGTAAATGGTCACACAAAGATCGTGCTGAATTAATGCTTCGTGTCGCAGCAATGATTCGTCGTCGTAAAGAAGAAATTGCAGCAGTCATGGTATATGAAGCGGGTAAACCTTGGGATGAAGCAGTTGGAGATGCGGCTGAAGGTATTGATTTTATAGAATATTATGCTCGTTCAATGATGGAACTTGCAGATGGTAAACCGATCTTAGATCGTGAAGGTGAACACAATCAATATTTCTATAAACCGATTGGTACAGGTGTAACCATTCCGCCTTGGAACTTCCCATTTGCAATTATGGCGGGTACAACATTAGCACCAGTGGTTGCAGGTAATACGGTATTATTGAAACCTGCTGAAGACACAGTGCTTACTGCATATAAACTGATTGAAATTTTAGAAGAAGCAGGCTTACCTAAAGGTGTGGTAAACTTTGTGCCTGGTGATCCTAAAGACATTGGTGATTACTTAGTTGATTCTGTGCATACACATTTTGTGACATTCACGGGGTCTCGTGCAACAGGAACACGCATTTACGAGCGTAGTGCAGTTGTACAAGAAGGTCAAACTTTCTTAAAACGTTTGATTGCTGAAATGGGTGGTAAAGATGCGATTGTAGTAGATGAAGGTGTAGATACAGACTTAGCTGCACACTCTATTGTAACGTCAGCGTTCGGATTCTCCGGTCAAAAATGTTCAGCATGTTCACGTGCCATTGTGCATAGTGCTGTTTATGATGAAGTCTTAGAAAAAGCAATTGAGTTAACAAAAGATTTAACAGTAGGTAATACTGTTGGTAATACATTTATGGGACCTGTTATTAATAAAAAACAATTCGATAAAATTAAAAAATATATTGAAATTGGTAGTAAAGAAGGAAACATTGAAATTGGTGGAGAAGCGGATGATTCAACAGGTTACTTTATCCATCCAACAATCATTTCAGGATTAACATCTTCTGATCAAGTGATGCAAGAGGAAATCTTTGGCCCTGTAGTTGGCTTCACCAAATTCGATAAATTTAATGAAGCCATTGATATTGCAAATGATACAGATTATGGCTTAACAGGCGCGGTCATCACAAACAATCGTGAACATTGGATTCAAGCTGTAAATGAATTTGATGTAGGTAACTTATATCTAAATCGTGGATGTACTGCAGCTGTGGTAGGTTACCATCCATTTGGTGGTTTCAAAATGTCAGGTACAGACGCTAAAACAGGCAGTCCTGACTATTTATTAAACTTCTTAGAACAAAAAGTCGTATCAGAGATGTTCTAACATCACCAAGTGGTAGGTGCTGTGGAAAGTCGAATTCGTTCGATTTTCCATAGCTTTTTTTATAGTCTCAAAAAGAAAATAAATACGCTAAACAATGTATGAATCATATCTAAAATTTATGAAAAATGAATAAATAAATGATTGTAAAAGTAAGTGAAAAAGGTTATCATTTAAGTGTTGATAATGATTATTAATTACAAATAGAAAGTGTGACTGGAATGATAAATGTAAGTACTGCATCAAAAGATAAAAAGTATGTAGTTAAACAAATTGATATTCAAAATAAAAATATGCTATATCGTTTAGGTGCCTTTGGCTTAAATGTAGGTAGTAAAATCAGTATTAAACAAAAGTGCTTGCTAAATGGACCAAGTGTTGTTGAAATTAATGGCCAACGTGTAAGTATTCGTCAACGTGATGCACGTTTGATTATGTTAGAGGAGTAAGCCTATGCACGAAAGCTTCTGTATATTAGGTAATCCAAATGTAGGAAAGACATCATTGTTTAATGCACTAACCGGTTCGTATGAATATGTTGGAAACTGGAGTGGCGTTACAGTTGAAAAGAAAGTTGGACAATTAAAGAAAGATGTTGGCAATTTAATCGATTTACCGGGTATTTATGATTTATCCCCTATTTCTAAAGATGAAACCGTCGTCACAGACTATCTGATGACAAATACATTTACAGGTATGATTAACATTATTGATGCCAGTCAATTAAAGAGAAACCTTCAACTGACAATACAATTAATGGAATTAAATGAACCTATTATCATTGGATTAAACATGGTAGATGTGGCAACGCAAAGAGGTATTAAAATTAAATATGAAGGTCTAATGAGAAAACTGAAAGTACCTGTATTTCCCATTGTTGCTCGTAAAGGAAAAGGTACGGAGGAATTGCTAAATGAATTGTCTTTTTTACATCCAAAAGAAAAACGACACTTCAAAATCAGTTATGGTAAAGAAACTGAAGATGCGATTAAGCAAATGACTTCTATCATTCAAGCACATACAGAATATCCTTCAAAACGTTTACGCTTTATAGCAATTCAGTATTTATTAGACAATCCGGAAATCGAGCGAGAACTACCTTCAGTCATTTCCGAACAAATTGAACCTATTAAAGAGAAGTTAAGTCAACACTTAGATGTATCGATACGACAACATATTGAAATAATTCGAAATCAATACATTGATCGTCTATTAGCTGGTGTCGTTGAATATCCGAATGAAGAACAGCAATTTTTAACTGAAAAAATCGATAAAATAATAATGAATAGATACTTAGGTATTCCAATATTTCTAGTCATTATGTGGCTGATTTTTCAAACGACATTTACTTGGATAGGAACACCATTATCAGATCAGCTAGATGCTTTCTTTAGTGGACCACTCACAGACTGGTTAAAGGCAGGCATGCATTATATACATGTTGTGCCATTTCTACAAAATTTGATTACAGATGGTATTGTAGCTGGGGTAGGTTCAGTCTTAGTATTTGTGCCACAAATTATTGTATTATTCTTCTTTATTTCACTTTTAGAAGATTCAGGATATATGGCACGAATTGCAGTTTTAATGGATAGAACAATGGAATCGATAGGATTAAGTGGTAAATCATTTATTCCAATGATTATTGGATTTGGTTGTAATGTACCCAGTATTATGGCAACGCGAAGTATTGAAAATGAAAAAGAAAGACTAATCACTATTTTAATTGCACCTTTCATGTCATGTTCGGCGCGATTGCCAGTATATGCTATTTTTGTAGGAGTATTTTTTGAAAAGTATCAATCTCTTGTAGTGCTAAGTTTATATGTATTAGGAATTGTAGTGGCATTGATTGTAAGTACATTACTTAACAAGTTTATTCTTAAAAGTGAGAATTCCGTATTTATTGTGGAACTACCTACATATAGAGTTCCATCGGTTAAAACGTTATGGAGAAGTACTTGGGAAAAAGCAAAAGGATTTGTTAAAAAAGCAGGTACATTTATTTTTGGGGGTTCTGTAGTCATTTGGGCATTGAGTTACATCGGTCCTCATGGAGTGAATGTACAGATTGATGAAAGCTTCATGCACAGTATTGGAGAATTTTTTGGACATCTAATTGCTCCATTAGGATTTGGTAGTTGGCAAGCAGGCGCTACGTTAATTCCAGGATTCTTAGCTAAAGAAGTCATTGTAAGTTCTATGGCTATCCTGTATTCTTCTAGTGAAGGTGGTTTAGTGAATGTCATTCAACAACAGTTCACACCTTTGTCTGCATATGCCTTTATGATTTTCATATTATTATATGTGCCATGTATTTCAACTGTTGCCACAATTCGTAAAGAAACAACATCGTGGAAATGGACACTTACAGCATTAATTTATCCAATTTTTACAGCGTATATATTAACATTTGCATTTTATCAAATAACAAAACTATTTATATAAGGATGATGACAATGACTTTATTAATAAACGTAATCATTTTTGTTGCTATTTTTGGTTACGCTGCGTATACATTATATAAATTCTTTAATCGCTCTACTCAAGGAAAATGTGGTGGTTGTGATACAGAATGTAGTTGTGATATTAATGCATCTAGCCAGTTAAATGAATTAAAATTAAATCATATAAAAAACAATAATTAATAATAAATAAAACCCGTTGAATTAAGACGGGTTTTATTTATTAGAACGATATAACGATTGTTTGATTATTAATTAATCGTTTTAATATTAACTAATTTATGAAAAACTTCATCCATTTCTTTAGGTGTAAGTAGTGTCTCCTCATTTTTTTGCCACTCTAAAAAACCACCTATAATTGAACCAAAAACATAGAAAACTAAGCTTTTAGGAATGGTTTCTTCAAGTGCGATTCGATCCATATTTTCATAAAAATCGTTTTTGATAATATCTATAAGAAACTGATTTCTAACTTTGTTGTATTCATTATCCTCTTCTTGCATGTGTTCGATTCTAGACAACGTTTCACGATTTAATGAATTAGACAAAACTTGAAACGGATGATTAATACGTTCCTTAATATCAATTGCAAAATAATTTTTCCCAATGATGTCAAGTAAATAGACGAGTAGTTCATATTTATCATAAAAGTGTTTATAAAATGTAGTACGATGAATACCAGCATTTTCACAAATTTTATGAACTGTAATAGAAGAGAAGGATTCTATTTCTAGTAAAGCATATAAACTACTCGTTAACGCTTTCTTAGTCTTTATCACTCTTAAATCTTTATCATTCATGTCTTTCTCCCCTAACATGTAAACTATAAAATATTTATATAGAGATACATAATATATGATTATAGAATAGAAATATCTATAAATAAATAGAGAATAACTAATAAATTACAATTTAATAAAAGAAAAGATTTTTTATGTTTAGCGTTAAATAATTTACAATATAGAAAAGTTTTAACTAGGATGAATAGGGTATACAAAATTTAAAGAAATTAATTAGAATTATAAATAAAAATTAAAAAATTATAGAAAAATAGTATTCTTTATAGAATTATTCAATGATAATTCGATAAAATATAAAAATACTCTATACTGGAGGATGGTATAATATGAAAGGTAGTAAAAGGCTAGATCAAATTAAAGAAGATAATAAAAAGCAACTTAAAAAATTATTTAAGTATGACAAAAATAATGCTTTATCATTTAGTAAACAAGATCGTGAAAAAGTTCAAGATAAATTTGGTGTATATGTTATTTTTGATAAAAAAACACCAATATTTGTAGGCCAAACTGGAGGATATTCAACAGGTTATCAACCTATTACTAAAGACTTATTTAACAAAATGGGGCAATATAACTTAAAATCTGGTGTAGGCACAACAAAATTTAAAAAAGGCTTAGCTCAACAAAAAGGCGTGAGCGAAGACGATATTAAATCAATCACTGTTGAAGATTATGGATTAAAATTCCAATATGTAAATGTTAAAGATGAGCCAGCATTTATCAATATATTAGAAATTTTAGCATTAGAATATGCTAAAGATAAAGGCTATGAATTATATAACTTCAATTAAAAACGATTGTATTCTTAAAATAAACTTAGTATTAAACAGTTATAAATCAATGTGTCAGAATTGATTAATGGAAGCGAGAAGAGGAATTCAAATGAATTCAGTCTCGCTTCTTATTTTTTATTACAATACAATAGAGTGGGGAGGAAGTTATATGTTCTATTCAATGCTTTATCAATCTCCAGTAGGTAATTTAGAAATCGTTACAGACGGAGAAGTAGTGACGCAATTAGAATATTTATATCAATACACGCATTTACGTTTTCCTACAAATCATGAATTATATATTTTAAAAAAAGTAAAGCGATGGCTTGATGACTATTTCTTAGGAAATAATCCAGAGATTGATTTTCCTTTACAACCTCATGGTACACCTTTTCAACAAGAAGTATGGGCTTATCTTAATACAATCCCATATGGAGAGCTTACGACTTACGGAACGATTGCAAAACATATTGGTCAAGTATTAAACAAACCAAAAATGTCTGCACAAGCTGTAGGTGGAGCTGTAGGAAAAAATCCAATTTCTATCATCATTCCTTGTCATCGCGTTGTAGGAAAAGATGGTAGTTTAACAGGATATGGTGGAACAATTGATAATAAAATTAAATTGTTAGAAATTGAAAATGTGAATATGAGTCAATTATATCGACCATTATACACAACTAAACCATAAATAAAAGGCGCCTAAGACATAATGAGTTGTCTTAGGCGTTTATAATGTTTTGGGGAGATGGGATGACGAATTCATTTTGAGTACATCGTCCCGCCTTTTTTAATATCTGATTGATATACATTATTTAGGAGAATGATAATATCTAATATCATCTTCAATGTTTTCTAAATAAAAGATATGTTTATCGTTTTCTACGTTTTCAGTCTCATGATCGAAAGATAAAACATCAAAACGTCTGAAGAACGATTCGTATTCTTTTACAGATACTTCTTGACGCTCATTTAGTAAAGCTTGATGTGCTTTTTTATCTAAGTGTTGTTCAAAACCTTCCACTACTGTGGCGCTAAAGAACTCTCCCACAGACCCAGAACCATAACTAAATAATCCAATTGTTTGACCAGGAGTTAAAGTTCTGTTTTCAAGTAATGAAATTAAACTTAAATAAAGTGATCCAGTATATATATTGCCTACATAACGATTATAGTATACAGCATCCTCATAACCAGACGTTAATCGAGATTGAGTCGTTTCATCAGTATCATTAATGATAGAATCTAATGCTTTTTTGCCCATTTTAGTAAAAGGCACGTGGAAACATAATGATTCGAAATCGGATAATGATTTATCTTCACGACGTGCATACTCTTTCCAACTTTCTTGGAATGATTCAATATATGCATCTTTTGATAACGCACCTGCAACAAGTGGATAGTTATGACCAGTCGGTCTCCAGAAATCATACACATCTGCTGTATAAGCAACAGCATCATCGTTTAATTGTAAAATACGAGGCTGATGTGAAATTAACATTGCCACTGCACCAGCACCTTGTGTAGGTTCACCGCCTGACTCGATACCATAACGTGCTGTATCACTTGCAATGACCAATACTTTTTCGTTAGGACGGTTTGCAAGATAATCTTTAGCAAGTTGAATTGCAGGTGTAGCTGCATAGCAAGCTTCTTTCATTTCAAAACAACGTGCAAAAGGTTGGATATTTAATAAATGGTGAATTTGAACTGCTGCGGCTTTAGCGTTGTCGATAGCAGATTCAGTAGCAACGATAACCATTCCAATATGTTTTTTATCATCTTCTGTTATAATATCTTTAGCAGCATTGGCTCCCATTGATACGATATCTTGGGATACTGGACTTACTGCCATTTGTGTTTGTCCAATCCCAATTAAAAATTTGTTTGGATCAACTTGACGAGCTTCTGCAAGCTTCGCCATGTCTACGTAGTATTTAGGGATATAAAAATTGATTTTATCGATACCTATATTCACAGGCATGTCATCCTTTCGAATAGTCTAATTTTAACAATACAATACTCTGTATTTTACCAAAATAAATTACTAAAATACAATTATATATATACTACAGGCAAGGAGATAAAGAATGAAACAAATCGCTATTGTAAGTGCTAAAAGAACGCCAATTGGCAGATATAAAGGGAAATTGAGAAATTATTCAGCTGTTGAACTAGGTACAACAGCTTTAAAAGGAGCTATGGAATCAATTGATATCGATCCAGCTCTTGTTGAACAAGTTATCTTCGGAAATGTCTTACAAAGTGGCGTAGGACAAAACTCTGCACGACAAATTGCTATTAAATCAGGTATTCCTGATACAACTCCAGCGATGACAATTAATGAAGTATGTGGTTCAGGACTTAAAGCAATTATTTTAGGGAAGCAACTTATTCAATTAGGGGAAGCTAAAGTCGTTGCTGTTGGTGGTGTTGAAAGTATGACTAATGCACCTAAACTTATTTTAAAAGACGGAGAAGATCCTGTAGAAAGTTTTATGCATGATGGATTAACGGATGCTTTCCATTATGTTCCGATGGGGGTCACAGCAGAAAATATAGCCGAAAAATATCATGTAACACGTGACATGCAAGACGAGTTTGCTAACCATTCTCATGCTAAAGCTGCAAAAGCCGTTGAAGAAGGTAAATTTGATAACGAAATTATAAAAATGACAGACGCTGAAGGTAATGAGATGACTTCTGATGAAGGTATAAGACCTAATAGTAGTGTTGAAAAATTATCTACTTTGAAAACAATATTTAAAGAGAATGGAACAGTCACTGGTGGTAATGCTTCAAGTATTAATGATGGATCATCTGCCCTTATTTTAATGGAAGCAACATTTGCAAAAGAACATGGATTTGAAATTCTTGGCATCGTAGGAGATTACGCTGAAGTAGGTTGCGATCCACAATATATGGGTTATGCACCTTTTTATGCAGTAGAAAAATTATTAGAAAAAACACATCAACACATCAATGATATTGATATTATAGAAATGACTGAAGCATTTGCAGCTCAAAGTATACCTGTTAAGGATCATTTAAAAATTCCCGATAGCATTTTAAATATTTATGGTGGTGCGATTGCACTAGGACATCCTATTGGTGCAAGTGGCGCACGTCTTGTTACAACACTTGTGAATGCTTTAGAACAAGAACATCAACATACAGGTATCGCAACAGCTTGCATTGGTGGAGGACTAGGTATTGCTTTAATGATTGAAAAAGGAGTACATTAATATGAAAAGTTTAGATAAAAACTTTCGTCATTTATCAAGAGAAGATAAATTAAAACAATTAGTAGACTACGGGTGGTTAGATCAAACGAATTATCAAACATTATTAAGCAATCCAGTTATTGATGAGGAAGTGGCAAACAGTCTCATCGAAAATGTCATTGGCCAGGGTACGTTACCAGTTGGATTATTACCTAAAATTATCGTAGATGAGAAAGAATATGTGGTACCTATGATGGTTGAAGAACCTTCAGTTGTTGCTGCTGCGAGTTATGGATCGAAACTTGTTAACCAAACTGGAGGATTTAAAACGATAAAAAGTGAACGATTGATGATCGGACAAATCATATTTGATAATGTTAAAGATACAGAAGACTTAACACAACGTATTCAAAAGAAAGAAAACCAAATTAAACGTATTGCAGATGAAGCCTATCCTTCTATCATCCATCGTGGAGGTGGCTATCGTGGTATTGACATAGATGCTTTTCCTAATGAACAGTTATTATCTCTTAAAGTATTTGTTGATACTAAAGATGCGATGGGCGCAAATATGCTCAATACAATTTTAGAAGCAGTGACAGCTTATCTAAAAAATGAATTAACAGATCAAGAGATATTAATGAGTATCTTGTCTAATCACGCAACGTCTTCTGTTGTACGTGTAGAAGGTGAGATTGATATCACTGATTTAAATCGAGGCGATTATTCTGGTGAAGAAGTAGCTAAGAGAATGGAACGTGCGTCAGTACTCGCACAAGTTGATATTCATCGGGCAGCAACACATAACAAAGGAGTCATGAATGGAATTCATGCCGTTGTTCTAGCTACAGGTAACGATACACGAGGTGCTGAAGCAAGTGCGCATGCTTATGCAGCACGTGATGGTCAATATAGAGGCATTGCTACGTGGAGATATGACGAAGCCCGCGGACGTCTTGTAGGCACAATTGAAGTGCCGATGACTTTAGCCATTGTTGGCGGAGGAACAAAAGTATTACCCATCGCGAAAGCTTCCTTAGACTTACTCAACGTTGAGTCCGCTAGAGAATTAGGACATGTAGTAGCTGCAGTAGGTTTAGCACAGAACTTTTCAGCTTGCAGAGCCCTTGTTTCAGAAGGTATTCAAAAAGGGCATATGAGTTTGCAATATAAATCATTAGCGATTGTTGTAGGCGCCAAAGATGAAGAAATTTCAAAAGTTGCTGAGCAACTTAGACAAGAGCCTAAAGCAAATACTGAAGTGGCTGAACGTATTTTAAAATCAATACGCCAATCTTAAAAATAAGCCATGAAAGTTTAGAAATGGAAGACATTCCATCACTCAACTTTCATGGCTTATTATTTTGTGTCAATTAATAAATGTAATTGTAATTACGCGCAGCAGACGCACTAATATAACGCGTACTGTAGGCTAGTGGACGATTATAATTATATTCTGAAACAAGAATTTTTCCACTACTGTAAACACGTTCAACGATGGCAACATGGCCGTAATATCCTGCAGTTGATTGCATAATAGCATAGCGTTTAGGCTTATGTCCTGTTCTATAACCAGCACGCTGAGCTCTATAATACCAGTTTTTTGCATTACCCCATTGATTTGAAACCGGTTTACCTAATTGAACACGACGTTGATATGCCCACCAAGTACATTGATATTTATTATAATAGTTATAGCCAGCTGCTTCAGAAGTATGTGTATGTTCAACATTTTGATATGTATAAGTTCCAGTAAAAATAATTGCCGTAGCTAATATTAAACGTAAAATGAATGTTTTAATTTTCATTAAGTTCTCCTCAAAAATTAAATAATTTAAAGTCTAAAATAATATTATTATTAAAAAAGTTGTAATACAATATAAGAAATGAATTATACAAATAACTGTAATACTTCTGAAATATAAGTAATACATCGTAACTAAATCTTTGCATAAAAAAAGACGCCACGAGGGCGCCTTAGTGAGATGATACTTCCATGTAATGTATAACTACATTTTATTGAAATCATACATCTGTGAATTGGTTAAAAACAGCTAATGCTCTTTTAACACTAGTCACCGGTATGTTTTCAAGACACGGATTTGTTCGAAAATATAACAATATTTCGTTTTGGCTCTTCACGTCTTTAGGAAAAGTGTTATCTTGATTAATCCAATTTACCAATTCACCTAATGGTGTGTCATCGCCTATAAAATTTTGCATAAATTCGTAAAAGCTCAATTCATCACCTCATATTCGCTTGAGCCGATTTTGATTATAACATTTTTTGTAATTTGAAAATATAGTTTTGTTTATATGAAAAATAATTTATTTATAAATATTGTTTTTCCATAAAGTATACATATTTGAGTAAGTTATCGAATGAATTTACATTTTTTTTACAAAAATAATGTATAATAAAAAAAGAATTTTTTAAGAAGGTGAGCAATTGGATATCAAGCATATGAAATATTTTATGGAAGTTGTGAATCAAGGTGGTATGACGAATGCTTCTAAATCTTTATATATTGCTCAACCAACGATAAGTAAAGCAATAAAAGATATTGAAAAAGAACTAGACATGCCTTTATTCGATCGACAAAAACGTTATTTAGTTCTTACAGATGCAGGAAAAGTGTTTTATAAAAAATGTGAAGAGATTTTGGCATTATATGATAATATTCCAAATGAAATTAATGGCTTGCTTGGTTTAGAAACAGGCCATATTAATATTGGAATGTCAGCAGTGATGGATATGCAACAGTTTATTAATATTTTGGCGGAGTTTCATAAATTATATCCAAACGTTACCTATAGTCTTAATGAAAGTGGCGGTAAATCGATTGAAAATCGTTTGATTAACGATCAAATAGACATTGGCATTACGACCATTCCTATAGATGAGAACACATTTGATTATGTGTCTTTATATAGTGAAGATTTAAGACTTATAGTGAGTGAAGAACATCAGTTAGCTAAGCGTTCATCTGTGACAATGGCTGATTTGAAAAATGAAGATTTTATATTATTCAATGAGGACTTTTATCTTAATGATAAAATTATAGCTACTGCAAAAAATGCTGGTTTTATCCCAAATACAGTATCCAATGTATCACAATGGAATTTCATTGAATATTTAGTAATAGCACGATTAGGTGTTAGTATTTTACCAGAACATATTGCCAATATGTTAAAAGATAAGATTAAAAGTATAAAAATTGAAGACTCAGGTATGAGTTGGGAACTTGGAGCAATTTGGAAAAAAGATAAACTTTTAAGTTATGCAACTTCTAAATGGATAAAATTTATGACTGAGAGATTGGAAAACAAGTAAACGGTTCATTTTTACAAATAGTGAAAAACCTTAACGTAGGTTTTCTCACTATTTTTTTATTTTTAAAACGGTTCCATAGAAAATAACTATAAGTTATATATAAAATCAATATTTTTATAATCTATCCATATAGATTACAATTTTGAATATAGACTAAAAAATCGCTGTAACAAATTCGACAAATTTATGGAGGTCAGTCGTTTTGAAAAAAGCATTAAATATTATAGAGATTATTCTTCAAATCGTATTGGTGGTAGCGATTAGTATTATAGGTTCACTGCTACAAAAATGGCTACATATACCGTTAGCAGGAAGTATTATCGGTATGATATTATTTTATATTTTATTACATTTTAAAATTATTCGTGTTGAATGGGTTTCTAAAGGAGCCGACTTCTTATTAACCACAATGGTCTTCTTCTTTATTCCTTCAGTTGTAGGAATTATGGATATTGTTTCTAATATCACTACAAGTTACATTATTTTCTTCCTCTTGATTATTATTGGTACAAGTTGTGTGGCACTTGTTTCTGGATTTATTGCTGAAACAATGTCTAAGAAAAAAACTCATACTAAGAAAGGAAATCATTAAAAATGGATATATTAAAAGGCGTTTTAATGATATTATTAACTGTTGTAATGTATAAACTTGCTCAAATATTACAACGTAAATATAATAACCCATTATTGAATCCAGCATTAATCGGTTCACTTGGAATAATTATTGTTTTACTTTTAACACGTCAAAACTATCACGATTACATGATTGGCGGTCAATGGATTAATCATCTATTAAATGCCACTGTTGTATGTCTTGCTTATCCACTTTATAAAAATAAAGATAAGATTGTAGAAAATATTGGGGTCATTTTTTCAAGCGTCATGGCTGGCGTGATATTGAATTTTGTGTTAGTGTTTAGTTCGTTAAAGTTATTAGGTTACTCAGAAGAAACAATCGTAACTATACTACCTAGATCAATCACAGCTGCTGTAGGAATTGAAGTTTCTCAAGAACTTGGAGGTACAGATACGATTACAGTACTGTTTATCATTACTACTGGATTGATAGGTAGTATGATGGGTTCAATGCTACTTAAGGTTGGTCAATTTAAAACATCAATCGCGAGAGGTTTAACATACGGAAATGCATCACATGCTTTTGGAACTGCAAAAGCGTTAGAACACGACATCGAATCTGGCGCATTTAGCTCAATTGGAATGATTTTAACAGCAGTTATTAGTTCAATTCTTATTCCAATTATGATTAAGTTGTTTTACTAAAGGGAATACAGAAATAAAATGTATATTTAGGAAAGGGGCTATTTAATCAAATGGCGAAGATTAAAGCAAATGAAGCATTAGTTAAAGCATTACAAGCTTGGGATATTGATCACTTATGGGGTATTCCAGGTGACTCAGTTGACGCAGTAGTAGATAATTTAAGAACAGTTAGAGATACTTTCAAATTTTATCATGTACGTCATGAAGAAGTTGCAAGCTTATCAGCTGCAGCATATACAAAGTTAACAGGTAAAATCGGTGTAGCTTTAAGTATTGGTGGACCTGGGGTTGTTCACTTATTAAATGGTATGTATGACGCTAAAATGGATCGTGTACCTCAACTTATTATTACAGGTCAAACGAATAGTACATTATTAGGTACAAAATTCTTCCAAGAAACTAACATTTCTAAAATGGTTGACGACGTAGCAGTATTCCATCATCAAGTTCAAAAAGGTGATGACTTATTTGAAATTACAAATGAAGCGATTCGTACTGCATATGAAAAAAATGGTGTAGCAGTTATTATTTGTCCAAATGACCTATTAACGCAAAAAATTAAAGACACTACACATCGTCCAGTAGATACGTCTAGACCAGTGTTACCAACACCATCTTATCGTAGCATTAAAAAAGCTGCTAAATTAATTAACAAAAGTAAAAAACCAGTTATGCTTGTTGGTGTGGGTGCAAAAAATGCTTCAACTGAATTACAAGACTTCATTGAAGCAGCTAAAATCCCTGTAATTCATACATTACCAGCTAAAACTGTTTTACCTGACTCACATCCATACAGTGTTGGTAACTTAGGTAAAATTGGTACAAAAACGTCTTACCAAACTATTCAAGATGCTGATTTATTAATTATGGCTGGTACTAACTTCCCTTATGCAAGTTACTTACCTAAGAAAAATATTAAAGCAATCCAAATTGATACAAATCCAAACGTAATTGGTGAACGTTTCGATATTAATGTTGGTATTGTTGGTGACGTTAAATTAGCATTCCATCAATTAACTGAAGCGATCAAACCAGTACCTCGTCGTTCATTCTTAGACAAGACGTTAAAACGTAAAGCTGTATGGGATAAATGGATGGAAAAAGACATGAATAACACAAGTGCTCCAATTCGTCCAGAACGTTTAATGAAAGCTATCAATGATTACAGTAAAGATGACGCGGTATACTCAATCGATGTTGGTACTTCAACTGTTTGGGGTACACGTTACTTAGACTTAAATGTTAATAATAAATTTATTATCTCAGCATGGTTAGGTACAATGGGTTGCGGTCTTCCAGGTGCCCTTGCTTCTAATATTGCTTACCCAGGTCGTCAAGCAATTGCAATTACTGGTGACGGTGCATTCCAAATGGTAATGCAAGACTTCGCAACTGCTGTTCAATACGATTTACCAATGACAGTCTTCGTATTAAATAACAAACAATTATCATTCATTAAATATGAACAACAAGCTGCTGGTGAATTAGAATATGCCATTGACTTCTCTGATATGGATCATGCTAAATTCGCTGAAGCTGCTGGTGGTAAAGGTTATGTATTAAAAGACCCTAACCGTATTGATGAAATTGTTGAAGCAGCATTAAATGAAAATGTACCAACTGTTGTTGATGTACATGTTGATCCGAACGCTGCGCCATTACCAGGTCAAATCGTGAACGAAGAAGCATATGGTTATGGTAAATGGGCTTACAGATCTATCACAGAAGACAAAGAATTTGACTTCGATAAAGTACCACCAATTTCTGTAGCTGCTAAACGTTTCTTATAAGAAATAGATTCGACACACTGACGAAAGTAATGCTTTTGTCAGTGTTTTTTTATGAATATTTAAATTATAAAAAATGTAAAATATTAGTAAAAAAGATATTGAAAACGTTTTATATTATATGTATAATTAAATTGTTAAAAAAGAACTGCGTGTTACTATTTGATTAGGCATGAGCAGATAAGCTACCATTATTTTTGTCATAAATGATGGGCTTATTTGGTCATGCTTTTTTTTATGCGTAAAAAAGATACATTGAAAGGATTGAATCAAAATGTTTAAAAAGCTATTTGGACAATTGCAACGAATTGGTAAAGCATTAATGTTACCTGTGGCAATATTGCCTGCAGCTGGATTATTATTAGCAATTGGAACAGCTTTTCAAGGTGAAGCATTACAGCAATATCTTCCATTTATTAAAAATGGAGTAATTCAAAATATTGCTAACATGATGACAGGTGCTGGTGGTATTATTTTTGATAACTTACCTATCATTTTTGCACTCGGTGTAGCAATAGGGCTAGCAGGTGGAGATGGTGTAGCAGCCATTGCAGCTTTTGTTGGATTTATTATTATGAATAAAACAATGGGAGCATTCTTAAATGTTACACCAGCACAATTGGAAGACCCATCTAAAGGATTCGCAAATGTTTTAGGCATACCTACACTTCAAACTGGAGTGTTTGGTGGGATTATTATAGGTGCTCTAGCAGCTTGGTGTTATAACAAGTTTTATAATATTTCCTTACCATCGTATTTAGGGTTCTTTGCGGGTAAACGTTTCGTGCCGATTATGATGGCAACGACATCATTTATTTTAGCTTTCCCAATGGCTTGGATTTGGCCATTCATTCAAAATGGATTAAATGCATTTAGTACAGGTTTATTAGATTCTAATACTGGATTGGCAGTATTCTTATTTGGATTTATTAAACGATTACTTATTCCATTTGGTTTACATCATATTTTCCATGCGCCATTCTGGTTTGAATTTGGTTCTTGGAAAAATGCAGCTGGAGAAATTATTCGAGGAGATCAACGTATTTTTATTGAGCAAATACGTGAAGGTGTTCATTTAACTTCAGGTAAATTCATGCAAGGTGAATTTCCTGTTATGATGTTTGGATTACCAGCAGCTGCATTAGCAATTTATCAAACAGCTAAACCTGAGAATAAAAAGGTAGTTGGAGGCTTGATGTTATCAGCAGCTTTAACATCATTCTTAACTGGTATTACTGAACCATTAGAATTTTCATTCTTATTCGTAGCACCATTATTATTCTTTATTCATGCAGTACTTGATGGATTATCATTTTTAACGCTTTATTTACTACATTTGCATCTAGGATATACATTCTCTGGAGGATTCATAGATTTTGTTTTATTAGGTATTCTTCCAAATAAAACACCATGGTGGTTAGTGATTCCGGTAGGATTAGTTTACGCTGTCATTTATTATGTAGTATTTAGATTCTTAATTGTTAAATTCAACTTCAAAACGCCAGGTCGTGAAGATAAACAAGCCTCTGTAGCTAATACATCTGCAAGTAAATTACCATTTGATGTGTTAGATGCAATGGGTGGTAAAGAAAATATTAAACATTTAGATGCTTGTATTACACGTTTACGTGTAGAAGTTAATGATAAATCTAAAGTAGATGTTGAAGGATTAAAATCACTCGGTGCTTCGGGAGTGCTTGAAGTTGGAAATAATATGCAAGCGATTTTTGGTCCTAAATCAGATCAAATTAAACATGATATGGCACGCATTATGAATGGAGACATCACAAAACCTAGTGAAACAACTGTGACTGAAGATACATCAGATGAGCCAGTACAACTAGAAGAGGTAAAAGAAACTGATATCTATGCACCAGGTACGGGTCATATAATTCCATTATCTGAAGTGCCAGATAAAGTATTCTCAGAAAAAATGATGGGTGACGGTATCGGATTTGTTCCTGAAAAAGGCGAAATTGTAGCACCATTTGATGGTACAGTTAAAACGATTTTCCCAACGAAACATGCCATCGGTTTAGAATCTGATACAGGAATTGAAGTATTAATTCATATTGGTATCGATACAGTAAAATTGAATGGTGAAGGCTTCGAAAGTTTAGTCGATGTCAATGAACCTGTCACACAAGGTCAACCATTAATGAAAATTAATTTAGCATACTTAAAAGAACATGCGCCAAGTGTTGTCACACCAGTGATTATTACAAACCAAGGTGATCAAACATTAACATTCAATGATGTTGATTCAGTAGATCCTGGTAAGCGCATTATGACAATTAAATAATAAAACAAGCCTGGGACATTATATGTGTCTCAGGCTTGTTTGTATGTATTAGCAGTCGATGACTGAATTGAAAAGGTGTGGTCTCAAGTTTTTCAATTCTAGTCCTTTTTGCCATGACAGGACGACGAATTCAAAAAGAATTCTGTCACCACACTTTTTATTTAATACACAATATTATTTAGTGATATCATTCTCAATTAATAATTTGATAGCTTTATGATCTGTAGCATTTCTAAATAAGTCATAAGCATTTTCAATGTCACTTAATTTACTATAATGTGTCACGAGTTGTTCAGGTTGAATGATTTTAGATTTGAGAGCTTCTAACAATTCTTCAGTGGTATTAGCGGAAACTAAACCAGTTGTAACGTTGATATTTTTAATCCATAATTTTTCGATATTAAATTGAACTGGTAAGCCGTGAACACCAACATTAGCAATTGTTCCATCGACCCCAATCAACTTTTGACATAAATCAAATGTGGCTGGAATACCAACTGCTTCAATAGCAACATCGACGCCACGATGATTGATATCTTTGATTTGTTGAATTGCTTCATTCACATTACTAGAATTAATTGTATGAGTCGCGCCAAATTTTTTGGCTGTAGCTAAACGATGATCATCTAAATCAATCATAATTATTTTTGAAGGTGAGTAGAATTGAGCAGTTAATAAAGAAGCTAATCCAACTGGTCCAGCACCTACAATAGCAACAGTGCTTCCAGGTTTTACTTTTCCTTTTAATACACCAATTTCATAACCAGTCGGTAAAATATCTGAAAGCATTACGAGTGCTTCATCAGGTAAAGAAGTAGGAGCATGATATAAAGAATTATCTGCAAAAGGTACTTTCACATATTCTGCTTGAGTACCATCAACAAGATGTCCTAGTATCCATCCGCCCCCATTTTCACAATGAGCATAGATACCTTTTTTACAGTAATAACATTTGCCACAAGATGAGATACAAGACACAATGACTCTATCGCCGACTTTGAAGTGATTGACATTAGAACCAACAGATTCAACAATACCAATACCTTCGTGACCTAAGGTTGTATAGTTAGGAACTTCAGGTGTGTCCCCTTTAATAATATGTAAATCAGTACCACAAATTGTTGTTTTGACCATTCTAATAATAGCGTCAGTACTTTCCGTAACAACGGGTTTTTCTTTATCGACGAGCTTAGCGACGCCGGGTTTTTCATAGATGTAAGCTTTCATGATGATTCCTCCAATATAAATTGTGAATTATTTCACAAACATTATAACATTCATTTATTAAGATGTATTCTATTTTAAAGAAAAAATCATTGAACTATTGTTGAATGTATTTAACAAGAGGATTTAGATGAAAAAATAAGTGTAACATCGTAAAATAAGTATGTATAAGAGAACTAGACCGTTAAATTAAATAAGTAGGTGAAAATATGACTAAAAATATTGAAAGTATAGAACAATTTCATCAATTTATTCAAACGCATCGATTAGTAGTGATTCATGTTATGCGGAATCATTGTTCAGTATGTCATGCGGTATTGCCACAAATTGAAGATATCGTCAATGATTATTCTAAAGTACATTTTGCTGTTATCAATCAATCTAATGTAGAAGCTATTGCGGGAGAACTATCTATATTCACTGTTCCAGTGGATTTAATATTTTTGGACGGTAAAGAAATGCATCGACAAGCGCGTTTTATCGATATGCAAGATTTTGAGCATCAATTAAGTTTAATGCATGAGAGTTTAAAATAAGTTAAAAAAGCCTAAACACGATAAATGAATTGTTGTGTTTAGGCTCTTTTTTACTAGTTATTTAAAATTGATTTAATGATAGCATCGGCACGTTGTTGATGCTCTAAAATAATATGACTTGATTGTTTGAAACGAGTAAGTTCATCTTCTTCTAATTTCAATTCAATGACACGATCAGCACCATTACCGTTAATAACAGTTGGCGTTCCAATATAAAGGTCATTTAATCCATATTCACCTTCAAGATAACTTGAAACATTCATAATCACATTTTTATTAAATAAAATGGCTTCTACAATACGTATTAAACTTAATGATATGCCAAAGTTTGTAGTACCTTTTCGAACGTAAATATCATATCCCACTTGAGTGGTTTGCGAAGCGATAGATTGTTTGAACGTGGTTTGATCTACGCCTTTATTCAGTAAAGCAAGGACAGGTTCACCGGCAATTTGAGCATGAGACCAAACAGCTACTTGAGAATCACCATGTTCGCCAATAACAGGTGCATAAACATTTTGTGGTGCCACATCAAATGTGCGACTTAAGAAAAATTCGAAGCGGGCTGTATCTAATGAAGTGCCTGATCCAATAATTTTATTCTTAGGAAATTGAGACACACGTTTTATGACATAACTCATTATATCGACCGGATTAGATGGAAGTACAAAATAACCATCGAAACCATGAGCAATAACTTTTTGAATCATAGGCACAAAGATATTTACATTATCTTCTAATAATTTTAAACGTGTATCGCCTTTATCTAATTTTGCACTTGCACAAATGACGACGATATCAGCATCACTACAATCACTATAAGAACCAAGATGTACATCTACAAACTTATCTCCAAAAGGTGTAGCATGGTTTAAATCCCACACATCTGCTTTTGCTTTATCTTCATCAATATCAATAATAGCTAGCTCATCGACTAGTCCTTTATCTACAACTGCATGTGCAAACGCAGAACCTACAAATCCACTACCAATAAGCACAATTTTATTTCTT
Source organism: Staphylococcus sp. HMSC070D05 (assembly GCF_001815595.1). Lineage (NCBI taxonomy): Bacteria > Bacillati > Bacillota > Bacilli > Caryophanales > Staphylococcaceae > Staphylococcus > Staphylococcus sp. HMSC070D05. Next base: position 21,555 of record NZ_KV821102.1, read on the forward strand.
TTCATTCAGCATAACCTACCTTCTAAAAATGAAAATTCAGATAATTATATTTAGAATAGCACGTATCACTATTTTTTTAAATCTTTAAACGTTGAATAAGCTATTTACTAAAATATAACGACTTTGAGGTATATAATAATATAGAGTATAGGAGGTTAAAAGATGAAAAAACGATTGTTAACCGTAGCGACATCTGCAATTCTTGGAACTTTAGCTTACATTAAAGTAAAAGAAAAACGCAGTTATCAAAGCTTTATTACTGAAAAATATATTCGTATGTCTGGAATGAAGAAAACATTTGAAAATGTGAATGATGCTAAAAAAGCATTAGAGGAAGTCAAACCTTTAACAGCTGGTAAATATGATGGGACAGATTATGAATTTAAACATCGTGCGCATACTAGAAGTATTAATGGGTCTGTCACATATATTGTTAATGATAAAAGAGAACCTCATCAAGATGTTGTGCTTTACATTCATGGTGGTGCTTGGTTCCAAGATCCATTAGAGAATCATTTTGATTTTATTGATCAACTTTCAGGAGAATTGGATGCACGAGTGATTATGCCTGTTTATCCTAAAGTACCTCATAGAGATTATCGAACAACGTTTGAATTACTAAAAAATATTTATCAAAAAGAAATATTAGAAGTAGAAAATCCACAACATATGACGATAATGGGAGATTCAGCAGGTGGTCAAATTGCTTTATCATTTGCACAATATCTTAAAAAAGAAACACAATTACCACAACCAGGACATATTGTGATGCTTTCTCCAGTTCTTGATGCAACATTTAGCAATCCTGAAGCTAAAAAATATGAAAAAATAGATCCTATGTTAGGAATTGAAGGAAGTAAATATTTCATACAATTATGGTCTGGTGATACGCCAATAGAAGACTATAAAATCTCACCCATTAATGGAGATTTAGAAAATCTTGGTCGTATATCTATTTTTATAGGAACAAAGGAAACGCTATATCCAGATGCATTAAAGCTCTCTGAAATGCTAAATGATAAAGGGATTGAACATGATTTTACACCAGGGTATAACTTATTCCATATTTATCCTATTTTCCCATTACCAGAACGTCAAAAGTTCTTTATACAACTGAAAAATATAATGGGAAAAGATTAAATACTAGTTTGAACGTTAGTGTTATTTTTAAAAGCACTAAAATAATGAATGAAACATCTATAAATGATATTGATGATAAACGATATTACAATTTTTATATAAATATAAAAACAGATACTAACTTGTATTATTCTTTAGAGTGAGTATCTGTTTCTTTATATTGAGTATTAATAGTATTTTTATGTGAAGGTAGAGCATCTTCTTTTTTAATTTCAGTAAAGTTTGAAGTCGAATGTGGTGATTCATTTTTATTGATTGTCTCGTTAGAAGATTGAGAACGATCGTTGATATAACGAGGGTCAGTATCTAGGACAGAATGACTCATGTCATTTCCTTGTAGACTGCCAATCAAAATAAAGATGAGATAACTAGAACAAGCCAGTAAAACTAAAGCAAGATAAATGCCAACTGCAACTTTAACAGGTTTAGCCATAGATTTATCCATTTATGTCCTCCTAGAGTCATAGCAATGTTTACTTATAAATTAACATGAGAGTTTTAAGTAAATGTAAATAAGAAGTAAATATTTATCAATTTACTATTAATAAATTTAAGACAATTAAATTTGTTGATATTAATTTGAAATAATCAATAATTTGGCTGGAAAAATATTTATATTCTGTTAACTTTTTTATAATTTTATACTATCCTTAACTTAATATTTACATTTTTAAAACTGACTAAATATTAAGATGATAGCATACCCTTATTAAAGTGTTTAACGCATTAATTAAGATAATATTAAATGAAAGACAAAATATGTTTAAAGTGAGGGACTTCAGTTTGATTCTCATTATTCTTTGTATCGCTTTGATATTATTTCTAGGAATTAGAGAGAAAAAGCGACATACACACCGTTTAAATAAGATTCCTCTACGAATAAATATTAATGGTATTCGTGGTAAATCAACTATTACAAGAATGATTTATAGTATTTTACGAGAAGATCAATATCATGTTATTGGTAAAACAACAGGCACTGATGCCAGAATGTTATATTGGTTTACAGAGAAAGAATATCCTGTCCTTAGAAAACCGCAAGGCGCCAACATAGGAGAACAAAGAGACATTGTGCAAAAAGTAGTTAAGCAAAAAGCCAATGCGCTTGTTAATGAATGTATGGCGGTTAATCCAGATTATCAAATTGTCTTTCAAGAAGATTTAGTAAAAGCGAATATTGGTGTCATTGTCAATGTTATGGAAGACCATATGGACGTATTAGGGCCGACACTTCAAGATATTGCTCAAGCATTTACTGCAACGATTCCCCGAAATGGAAAATTAGTAGTCATGAAGGATGATTTTACAGACTTTTTTGCTAAAGAAGCTAAAAAACGTAAAACTGAACTTATTGTTGTAGATAAAAATGATATACCTGAATCATACTTAAGGAAATTTAATTATTTAGTATTTCCTGATAATGTAGCCATCGCTTTAGGTGTAGCTCAAGCTGTAGGAGTTGAAAAAGACGTTGCGCTGCGCGGAATGTTAAATGCACCTCCTGATCCTGGAGCGGTTGAAATTAAATATTTTAATGCAAATAACACAAAAAATGTATTTGTTAATGCGTTTGCTGCTAATGAGCCCCAGTCTACGAAAGCGATATTAAATAAAGTGGAATCATACGATTATCCTTATACAAAAAAAGTAGTGATTCTTAACTGTCGTTCTGACAGGGTGGATCGTACACGACAGTTCGTTGAGAATTTTATTGAGGACGTCGAATTCGATACCTTAATTTGCACAGGAAAAAGCACGCAAATGGTTACAGATGTAATGCAACGGCTACCTGAAAAGACATACATAAATCTTGAAAATCATGATTTTTCAGACATAGAAAAAGTGATTCTTAGTGAATCACAGCAAGCACTCATATTTTGTGTTGGAAATATTCATGGTCCAGGTGGAAAAATAGCAGAATTTATAGAAGGGATAGAATAAAATGATAGGTTCGGAGTTATACTTTTCCCTATTTGTTGGTATTGTATTAAGTTTAATTTTTGCAGAAAAATTTGGGATTAATCCCGCAGGTCTTGTGGTACCTGGTTATTTAGCCCTTATTTTTGATCAACCCATTATGTTACTATCTGTGTTGGTCATTAGTTGTCTCACTTATTTTATTGTTACGTTTGGTATTAGTAGATGGGTCATTCTTTATGGTAGACGTAAATTTGCAGCAATGATTTTGACTGGTATGGTTCTAAAGTTTATTTTTGATTTAATTTATCCACTCACTCCATTTGAAGTTGTGGAGATTTCAGGTATCGGAGTTGTTATTCCTGGTATTATTGCCAATACCATTCAAAAACAAGGTGTTGTAATAACATTAGCTACGACAATGTTATTAACATGTATAACTTATGTCATCTTGTTCTTATATAGCTTTATTAATTAATCGCGAGCGAGGAGCGCATAATAATGAAAAAGAAAAAACGATTATCAGCGAGCGAATGGTTACTTAAGCAATCGAAACGACATAAACGTAGAAACTTTTTGTATACGTTTATTGTCTTAGTTATCACAGTAGTACTTCTAATTTTTGCTATTCGAGCTGTTAAAGTTGAACCTGTAGAGGCGATGCCACATTCGGGTAATAGTATTAGAAATACATATTTAGGAAATATCACTTTGAATAATGACATCAGAAAAGTCAATTTAAATGATGTTTTTAAAAGTTTAAGAGAGCCATTACAACAAAGTGATTTTTCCACAGCTTCTTTATATGTGAGTCAATTTTCTAAAAAACCTAAAGAAAATATAAATAAAAACATAGAAAACGTTATGTTTTTAAAAAAACAAAATATTAAAAGTATTAATTTAATTAATAGCACTATAGATAATGTACAAGCTCAAGATTTATCCAAAAAAGTTGAAGCACAAACAGATTATAATTTTTTAACTGGAAATGGTTCGAATCCAATTAATAGTAAAACAGTGCAACAAAAAGTTAAAAATAAAAAAGTCGCTAATGTTTCGTTCACAGATATCGAATCGTATTATGAAGATCCTTTAAAAAATACGACATCTATTAGCTTAGATCCCAAAATTTTTGTGCCATTAATTAAAAACTTAAAGGAAAACAATGATCTTGTAGTTGTGAACGTAGATTGGGGTATTCCTAACGAACGTAATGTAACAGATCGCCAAAAAGCTTATGCTCATGCATTAGTTGATGCAGGTGCAGATGTAATCATTGGCCATAATACAGTTATACAACGTATTGAGAAGTATAAACAGGCTAGTATTTTTTATAGTTTGGGAAATTTAACGTCGAATGATTTTCTATCAAAAAATAAAAAAAGTATAGTTGTTCAACATGATTGGAATGGTCAGCATCATCAATTTCAAATTACACCTGTTCGCTCTGCAGATGGAAAATTAACAAAAGATCATATGAGTAGTATGGAATCACAACGTTATTACAATAATATTAAAGATAAAACAATTCATCTGAAAGAAAAGAATGGGGGGTATTCTTTTGAATATTAAACAACATTGGTTGCCTATTGTTACGACACTTATTATTATTACTATTTTATTAATGGTTACGTTTTCTAGAGCAAATGAAGGTCTCGATAATTACGAAAAAAAAGAATTAAATAAAGCCACGGAGCAATATTTATCTAAAGGGGCCAAGTAGTATGAATATCTATAACAAAGTGACACTATTAGTCATTTTAGTGATTACAATTTTAATCTCATTTACATTTTATTTTTTTAATAAAGAAGATAAACCCGATAAAGATGAGTTATATGAAAACAAGATTGCTAACCGTAAATCAGCAACATCTGATGAGCAAAAAACGTATGGTGTCGCTTCAAATAATGCTATCGCAACAAGTGTAGGTAATAAAATTATTGAGGATGGCGGTAATGCAGTTGACGCAGCTGAAGGTGTCGCTTACGCACTTGCAGTAACAGAACCTCATTCATCTGGATTAGGTGGTGGGGGTGCTACACTGACATACGATGGTAAAAATGGTGAAGAACCACGCATGTATGAATATAAAACAGTATCTTCATTTAATTACAAAAAAGGAGATAAAATAGGAACACCAGGTTTTGTACGCGGTTTACATGATATGCATGAAAAAGAAGGCAAAATGGATGAGAAAGAAATCTTAAACTATGTTATTCCATTAGCTGAAGATGGTTTTGAAGTAGATTCAGAGTTAGAACGTAGCTTGAAATTATTTGGTTCTGATATTGATCGACACTCTCCCTTCTTTAAAGGTAAGCGCACAGTTCGTGAAGGGGCAATTGTAAAACAATCTGCTTTAGCAAATACTTTAAAGAAAATTCGAGATAAAGGACCGGATTATTTTTATAATCATATTGGAAAAAGTTTATCTAAACAATTAAAAAATCAACTCACTGAAGACGACTTTAAACAAGTAAAAACAGAAGAAAAGAAACCTATTAGTACAAAATATTTAAACAATACTGTTTATGCTGCATCTAACCCATTAGGTGGGATCTTAATGGAACAAGGTTTGAAGATTGATGAAAGTGTAAATTCTGCAAATGATCGTACAGATTATATTAAAGGGATTGTTAAATCTCGTGATATTATGTATCGAAATCGAGATATTGTTAACGGTAAAGAATCTAGTAGCAATACTTACTTGTCTCAAGATTATTTACTAGATAAGATTAATAGTATCAATTTTGACGAACAAGGTAGCGACTTCAATACACAACGTATTGATAATACAAGTACAACGCACTTTGTAGTGATTGATAAGAACGGTAAATTAGCAAGTACTACAAATACATTATCAAGCTTCTTTGGAACAGGTAAATATGTTAAAGAAGGTTTTTACATGAATAACTCACTAACAAACTTTTCAACAGATCCAAGCAGTCCAAACTATGGTGAGAAACATAAAGCACCACGTTCTTATACGTCACCTACTATTATTGTTGGACCCGACTTCTATATGGGTATTGGTACGCCAGGAGGAAATAAAATTCCAACGATTCTTAATGAAGTCATTGTAGACTATTTAAGAGGAAATGGTACGTTGCAAGAATCTATTAATAAGCCACGTTTTTATAATGATGGTGGAACAATCTTCTATGAAAATGCTATGGATGATAACGATGTCAATATTTTCAAAAGTCTAGGTTTCGGTGTAGAAGAAAAACGTAACGATCCTAACTTTGGTAGTATTCAAGGGGCCGTTTATAATAAGAATGATAGAACAGTGGAAATTGGGCATGATGTAGGAAACAGATAATAAAAAAGGACAAAAATCAATTCGGTTTTTGTCCTTTTTTTATTTACTCAAAATAAGTATTGAAATAATTATTTAAAACGCTATCATAAATACATAGATAGCTAAATTTAATTTATTTACAATAGAAAATATAAAAATAATAAATTGTCATTAATATAATGATATGAGTAGTGATATAAAGGGTGAGTCGTATGAAAGAAGCAGTATTAGGTATTGATCTTGGAACGAGCGCAGTTAAAATTATTGCGGTAAATCAAACAGGCCATGTGATTACTTCAACAAGTGTGCCTTTAAATTTAATACAATCCCAACCTGGATATAGCGAACAAGATACAAAGGAATGGTTTAATGCAGTTAAAACAGGCATATATCAGTTAAATCATTCTGATGAAATGAAATCGTATAAAGTGAAGGGGATCTCATTCTCAGGTCAAATGCATGGGCTAGTAGCCTTAGATAAAGAAGGTTATCCTGTACGACACGCTATCCTTTGGAATGATACACGTAATTCAGAACAATGTAAGCAAATTAGATCGGTTTATGGAGAACGATTAAATGGAAATCCGATTCTTGAGGGTTTTACACTTCCTAAGATGATGTGGGTAAGTACTCATGAACCTGAATTATGGAAGAAAGTAGATGTGTTCGTTCTTCCTAAAGATTATATACGTTATTGTTTAACGGGTAAGATTCACATGGAATATTCTGACGCTGCAAGTACGCTCCTTCTTAGTCCAGAAACGCATGATTGGTCAAAAGACGTTGGAGATACATTTGATATAGGAGATGTTTATCCATCACTTGTGAAATCTACAGACGAAGTTGGAACTATTCAAGAACCCTTAGCGAGTGAACTTGGTTTTACATCTCCAGTAAAAGTATTTGCTGGGGGCGGAGATAATGCCTGTGGTGCAATTGGTGCAGGTATAATCAATGATAATGATACATTATGTAGTATTGGTACTTCTGGTGTAATCGTCAACGTAGAAAAAAGTAATCAAACGAACTATAAAAATAATATCCATTTTTTTGATCATAGTGTTCCAAATACATATTATGCAATGGGAGTAACGTTGGCTGCAGGATATAGTCTTAATTGGTTAAAGAGAACATTTTTTGATAACGATACGTTTGATGAAATTGTGAAACAAGCGAGTACCTCTTCAATAGGTGCAAATCGTTTATTATTTGCGCCTTACCTAGCTGGTGAGCGTACACCCCATGGTGATGCATTTATTCGAGGGAGTTTCATTGGCATTAGCGGTAACCATTCTAAATCAGACTTTGCACGAGCGGTATTAGAGGGTATTACTTTTTCTTTGTATGATTCAATTCAATTGATGCGAGAAGCGGGAAAAGAAATTACACATATTACTTCAATTGGTGGAGGCGCAAAAAGTGAATTTTGGCTTCAAATGCAAGCTGATATTTTTAATGCATCTATACGTAAATTGAAGTATGAAGAAGGACCAAGTATGGGGGCAGCAATGATTGCAGCGTATGGGTTACAATGGTTTGATTCTTTTGATGACTGTGTAGCACAATTTATAGACGTTGAACATATATATGAACCTAATTTGCAACGACATCAACAATATGAATCTTATTACAATATTTATAAACAAATCTATCAACATACACATCAACTTACAGAAGCGTTATTAAAGACTTAAAGCGTTTCGCACATGATTATTTAGAAAGAAACTCGAAGAATCAGATGACAAAGTAGGGACAGACATCGTTTTTGTGTCTCTACTTTTTTAATAGTAAATTCCCATTAATATGCTTTGTTATAATTAATATATTATATTTTATAAAAAATTTATTGACAAAAACCTAATGTAGATATTAAATAATATATATAAATTCCTCATTCCAAATAACACTATCTGTTAAGTATGGAAAGGAGTGATAGTTATGAACGAGACCCATTTCATTGATCAACTATCACACGTAAATATGATTGAGACGCTTTATTTAAATTCCAATGATTTAAAACCCTCTATGAATCTTTTCCTAAATTTATTATTTAAACGATTATTACTAGAATACTATTTATACATTCGTACAATTTATAATAAGTATGCATATTTAGAAACGCCATTTCTATCCTCTCAACTTTTTCCCAATGCTTTTCATGATTTATTTTATATCATGTATACACTCATCGATACACAAAATATAACAACGTATTCTAACGTTTTAGAATCGTAAAACGATATCGTTAAGTATGCTTGTGTGTATAAGAAATCCGCCTTCGTTAAGAAACAGAGTGAGTAAGGAAGCAATAAATAATTGATAAAATTCAATCAAGTGGTGAACATTCATATTACTAAAAGATGAATTATAATTGAGTGTATTTATAAACATCTTTTTCAGTAGAAGTGAGTACATTTCTCATTTCTACTGTTTTTTTATGAACAAAATTAATATTTTGCGTCTAATTTTTTTATATAAAAATTAAATTCGTTAAAGTACTTAAAATGTGAATTATTTCACAAATAAATTTTAGATTTATCATATTAGGTATTGAAAACGTTTTCTGACGGGTGTACTATGACATTGGCTAGGAAATTAGAGAGAAAGAGGTTAACGGGAAATGAATATTATTTTAGGTGTTGGAACACTTGTATTAGTATTAATTGTAATGACACTTTTCTTAAACTTTGCACCATATGGGAAACAAGGATTACAAGCACTGTCGGGAGCAGCGTGTGCGACTTTCTTACCGCAAGCATTCCTAAGTTATGCGATAGGTGGCGTTTTCCATATTCACTTCTTTCAAGTGATTGGAGATTTAGCGGGAAGTTTAGCTGGCGTTGCAGTAGGAATTTTGACATGTATTAACTTAGGTATTTCACCAGTATTTGCAGTTATTGTTGGTTTAGTATTACATGATTTTAAATTATTACCAGCATTTATTGCAGCGTATGTTATCTCATTTGGTATTAAAATTATTGAGAAGAAAGTACCAGAAGGTTTAGACTTAATTACAGTTATTTTAATTGCCCCAGCTGTTGCATTTGGCTTAGCAACAATAATTAGCCCAGGCGTAATGGCTGTATTGCAACAAATTGGCGGCGCAATTACTGCTGTAGGAGATAGTCATCCATACGCTTTAGCAGTGATACTCGGATTAGTAATTCCAGTTACAGGTATGACACCATTAAGTTCAATGGTACTGACAAGCTTATTAGGTTTAACAGGTGTACCAATGGCAATTGGTGCATTAACTTGTACAGGTGCTTCATTTGTTAACTACGTTATGTTTAGTAGATTAAATATTGGTGGTCCATCTAAAGCATTTGCAGTTTTTGTTGAACCGCTCACTCAAATTGATTTAATTGCTAAATATCCATTACAATTATATGGAACAAATGCCTTGATTGGTATAGTAAATGCATGTATTGTAACATTTAGTGGACTAGTAATAAATGTAAAAGGTATGGCTACACCAATTGCTGGTGCGATTGTATTGTTTGGCTTTAATACACCTATGAAAGCAGTAATTACAATCATTGCTGTAGCAATTTCAAGTATCATTTTGGCGTTCATTATCAGTACATTGATTAAAAAATTCAATCTCATGGATTTATCTATCAAATTACCATCTAAACAAAAACAACCTAAGGAGAGTGTTTAAGAATGGCTATTAAAAAAAGTTATGACTATCAAAGTGCATTTGATATTATTGGACCAGTAATGATGGGACCTTCAAGTTCTCATACAGCTGGAGCAGTAAAAATAGGGAATGCTGCTTTTAATGTACTAGGAGGCATTAAACCAGAAACATTAGCAATCCATTATTATGAATCATTCGCAAAAACACACCAAGGGCATGGTACAGATTTAGCAATTGTAGGTGGTGCAATGGGTTATAGTACGTTCGATAGTCGAATTAAAGATTCATTAACTATTGCTAAAGATTTAGGTATTCATGTTGATATTATTGAAGAAGATGGCGAAAGCATTGGAGAACATCCAAACTGTGCCTATTTAATTGCTGAAGCAAATGGACGTCATATTGAAGTGATTGGTAACTCTATAGGTGGCGGTACCATTAAATTAAAAAGAATTAGTGTTGAAGGCATAGATGTTAACTTTAATCATGGCTTACCCATTTTAGTCATGGATGGATCTAAAAATAAGGCGGAAGTGAATCATTTCTTAAATGAAGTAAACGAACTTGGTGTAAGTATTGACGAAGAATTGGTTGATACAGATGATAATAATAGTTTAGTTGTTTTACCGTTAACAAAAGCAATCAAAGAATCAACATTAAATCAAATTAAAGAAAAATATAATCACTTAAATATATCCTATATTAAATAGAGGAGGATTAAAATGTTCGATTCAATTAGAGAAACTATAGATTATGCTGTTGAAAACAATATGTCATTTGCGGATATTATGATTCAAGAAGAAATGGAATTATCAGGTCAGTCTCGTGATGAAGTTAGAGATTTAATGAAACAAAATTTACAAGTCATGCGTGATGCTGTAGTTAAAGGAACTACAGGAGATGGGGTTGAAAGTGTCACAGGTTATACGGGACATGATGCAGCTAAAATTCGTGATTACAACGAAAATCATCATGCTTTATCAGGCTATGAAATGATGGATGCTGTTAAAGGTGCTGTAGCAACAAATGAAGTGAATGCGGCAATGGGTATTATTTGCGCGACGCCGACAGCTGGGTCCTCCGGTACGATTCCGGGCGTATTATTTAAATTAGAAAAAACACATGGTTTAACAGAAGATCAAATGGTTGATTTCCTATTTGTTTCATCATTATTTGGACGTGTAGTTGCAAATAATGCGAGTGTTGCTGGAGCAACGGGAGGTTGTCAAGCAGAAGTAGGTTCAGCTTCAGCTATGGCAGCAGCTGCTGCAGTATCTGTCTTTGGTGGTGAACCAGAAGCTTCGGGTCATGCGATGGCATTAGCTATTAGTAACTTATTAGGCCTTGTGTGTGACCCAGTGGCTGGACTTGTTGAAATTCCATGCGTCATGCGTAATGCCATTGGTTCAGGAAATGCATTGATTTCAGCAGACTTAGCATTAGCTGGTGTGAAAAGTAGAATTCCAGTCGATGAAGTCATCGAAGCGATGAACAAAGTAGGGCGAAACTTACCAGCACAACTTAGAGAAACTGGCCTAGGTGGTTTAGCAGGTACACCAACAGGAGAAGCCATTAAACAAAAAATCTTTGGTAATGCAGAAGACCCAGTCAATAGTTTTTCATAATATTTAAAATTCTAAACCACTCTTGGATGACAACATATTCAAGAGTGGTTTTTTTACGGCTTTAATTATCAGAAAATTTAAAAAAGTAATTGCAATATTTCACTTTTGAATATAAAATAACTTAAAAGGGGATGATGATATGCTTAGATTATATATCTTATTTTTAGCCTTCATCATTAATACAACGTTAACACGTGTATGGACGATCGAAGGAACTTGGGAGAATCTTTTACTTCAATCAATGTCTATGAGTATAATGTTTGTATTTCTTTTTTACTATATGCGTTTTATGCTTGAAAATAGAAAGCAAAAAAAAATAGATAGACTTAGAGATGAAAAATAAACAAAAAAGTCGAGACAGTTATTTGAATAACAGGGTCTCGATTTTTTTTTGAATTATTTATCCGTTTTTAAATCGTATTGATAGAAAGCTAAATCAAGCCAACGTTCAAATTTATAGCCTACGTTTTCAATCGTACCAGCATGTTTAAAATTGAATGTTTCATGAAGTTTAATACTTGCTTCATTTGATGTATCTATACCTGCAACTATAGTACGATACTGGCGGTGTTTAGCATCATCAATTAAATGTTCGAGTAAACGTGATGCCACGCCTCTTCTACGATAGTCTTTATTTACATATATAGAATGCTCAATAGAATATAAATAGGCGGGCCAATGTCTAAATTGTCCATATGTGGCAAACCCAGCTACTTTATTATCTATTTCAAATACAAATATAGGTTCGTTTGCAAGCACTTTTGTTTCGAACCATACTTCTCGTTCATTAAGATTTTGTGGATGATAAGTATATACAGCCGTTGTATTCAATATAGCATCATTATAAATATTTAATATATCAGGTAAATCTTTACGTTCAGCTTCTCTAATTATGGTAAGCACCTACTTATAGTATTTATTATTAATTTAAGCACTTGCACGAAATTAAATCAAATATATGTCATATAATCTAACATTTTATTTAGAAAAATAAATGGTATACTATGAATTAAGAATTTTAAAATTAAAGGAGTACTACTTAGTGAAGAATTGGACAAATCGACTCATGACCATGATTGGTGTGATTTTGATATTAGTAGCAGTATATTTATTTGCGAAACCATATATTGATAATTACTTACATCAAAAAGATAATAACGATAAAGTAGAACAATACGATAAAAATGATAAAAGCCATACATCAAAAGAAAGACCTACGATTCCAAAAGATAAATCGAAAATGGCAGGGTATATCAGTGTACCCGATGCGGAAATCAAAGAACCTGTTTACCCAGGTCCTGCGACACTTGAACAACTTAATAGAGGTGTAAGTTTTGCAGAAGGTGATGAATCACTTGATGATCAAAATATTTCTATTGCAGGACATACGTTTACTGATCGTCCACATTACCAATTTACAAATTTAAAAGCAGCAAAAAAAGGCAGCAAAGTTTATTTTAAAGTTGGAGATGAAACACGAGAATATAAAATGACAAGCATCCGAGATGTAAACCCTGAAGATGTTCAAGTATTAGATGAACATGAAGGGGAAACCAATCAACTGACATTAATCACGTGTGATAATTATAATCAACAAACAGGCGTTTGGGAAAAAAGAAAAATTTTCGTAGCTAAACAAATTAAATAAATACTTTACTTGACCGTTCATCTTTTCATTGATGAGCGGTTTTTATGCATAAAATTTTATTCTTTGGATGTAATTTCTAAATGTGAATATAGTTTCACTCTTCAAGTACTGACTTCAATCCCAATCATAAGGTGGATATAATGGACGATGAAAAGTATTGTAAGGGGGAAACCACTCATGATTAGAGCCATTGCAGTAGATATGGATGGGACATTTTTAGATACAAATAAAGCATATGACAAAGTGCGATTTGAGACAATTTATCAAGAATTAAAACGAAAACATATTGAATTTATTGCAGCCAGTGGTAATCAATATGCAAAGTTAAAGTCTATTTTTGGAGAGCGAGATATGTATTTCATTTCTGAGAATGGTGCAGTGATTTATCATGGCAATCAATTGTATAATTACCGTAGTTTTGATCAAACTATATATGAAAAAGTAGTGAATTATATCCATCTTGATCAACACATCGACGAATTCATTGTATGTGGACTTAAAAGTGCATATATTTTAAAAAATACATCTGAAGCCTTTAAAAAGGATGCTCATTTTTATTATCGTCAATTAGAAGAAATAGATACATTTCAACCTTTACCTAATGATGAATATGTGAAGATTGCATTAAATATTAATCGTGAGACACATCCCACTTTGGATACAGATTTAGAAACAAAGTTTAAAGAAGAAATTAAACTGGTTTCAAGTGGCCATGATAGTATCGATATTATTATGCCTAATATGACAAAAGGCCAAGCATTAAAACGTTTGTTAAAAAAATGGGACATGTCACCATCAGAATTAATGGCATTCGGTGATGCTAACAATGATAAAGATATGCTAGAATTTGCAGAGCATAGTTATGTTATGGCAAATAGTCATGATCAATCATTATTTGATATCGCAAAATTTGTAGCGCCAAGTAACGATGAACAAGGGGTACTTCAAATGATAGAAGAAAAAGTATTAAAAAGTGAGACAGAATAATACATCATCTCATTCAGTGGTCAACTGCCAACACATAAAAATGCCTGGGACATCATAAGTTGTCCCAGGCATTTTTATATATCAAATCTTAGTTTAATTGAGTGTCACATTTACCTGTGTTGATGACAGATAATGCAGCATTTAATCCACCTTCAACTAAATTTCTAACTGCTTCATCTGAGAAGAAAGCAATATGAGGTGTCACTAAGATATTTTCGTTTTCAATTAATTCAAGTAAAGTTTTATCTTCAATTTCTTTACCTGTCCAGTCATATGTGAAGTAATCAGCTTCATTTTCATATGTGTCAATGGCAGCACCATATAAAGTACCGTCATTTACAGCATTAATTAAAGCTGGTGTATCAATAACAGCACCACGAGCGGCGTTGACTAACACAGCACCTTTTTTCACTTTGCTAAACATGTCAGCATCGAATAAGTGGAAGCTTTCTTTATTAGCAGGTACATGTAAAGAAATGATATCAGCATCGGCAATTGCTTCCTCAACTGAATCTTTATATTCTAAGAAATCTAATGAGTTGTTTGGATATGCATCATAGCCTACTACTTTTGCACCAAAACCAGCATAAATTTTACCAGTTGCAGCACCAATACGGCCTGTACCGATAATTGCAACAGTCATGTTTTTAACAGGTGTAGACATGATAGGTGCAGCCCATTTGAAATTATGTTCTTGAACGCGTTTTTCAATTTCAGGGAATTTACGTACTAATTGTAAAGCGATTGATACTGAGTATTCAGCAATTGTTTCAGGTGAATAACTTGGTACGTTAGAAATTACAATATTGTGTTTTTTTGCAAGATCTAAATCATACATATCAAAACCAGCAGTACGTTGAGCGATTTGTTTAATACCATATTTTTCAAGTTTAGGATAAACAGAATCTGCTAATTTACCGAATTGCATTGTAGTTACGCCATCGAAACCTTCTAATTGATCTACTGTGTCTTCGCTTAAAATATCTTCAGAAGTAACAACTTCTACATTGTGTTCTTTACCCCAATTTAAAGCGTCTTTTTTTTCGTAATCACGAGTTCCGAAAAACATAATTTTTGTCATTAAAATAACCCCATTTCATTTTGTATAAAAAAGTTAAAAATTAATAAATAAGTAAGACTAAAGTTAAAGTAAGAGATTTGGTACAACATCATTGAATGTTATCTCTAACATAACTTACAACCCTATTATATTGTGAATTAGTTCACAAATCAATTAAAAAGAGTTTTTTGTTTCGTATAATGTGAAAATATATACATAAAATATCATTTAAAATGAAATATTACAACTTAGAATTAGGCGAATCCTTTTGAGCTAATTATTTTGGCTAAAATAGTTTGTATTTTATAATTTGAGTAAGTTTTTAATAGAGGAGTGGATGACTATCAATCAGATTCAAAATACCATTATAGATGCGTTTAAATTTAGATTTGCTACTAAGGAATTCGATACAACAAAAAAGATAAGTGATTCTGAATTCAATACCATTCTTGAAGCAGGACGATTATCTCCTAGTTCGTTAGGTCTTGAGCCTTGGAGATTTCTTGTGATTCAAAACGAAACGCTACGTGAAAAATTAATACCTTATAGTTCTGGTGCACAAAAACAACTTAATTCTTCCAGTCATTTTGTACTAATTTTAGCTCGTAAGAATGTAACACCGACGTCTGATTATGTACAGTCATTTATTAGAGGGATTAAGCAGTATGAAGAGAGCACCATTCCAATGTTTGAAGATAAAGTACAGGAATTCCAAACACATTTTCATATTAATGATAACGCTAGAACAATTTTGGATTGGGCATCTAAACAAACCTACATTGCATTAGGTAATATGATGACAGCAGCTGCATTAATGAATATTGATTCCTGTCCAATGGAAGGTTTCGATTTAGATGGTGTAACTGAGTTATTAGAACATGAAGGGATCATTGATAGCAATCAGTTTGCACCTTCAGTTATGGTAGCTTTTGGTTATAGAAAAGAGAATCCTACAAAACCTAAAACACGTCAACCACAAGAAGATGTAATTGAATGGATAAATTAAGCATAGTTTTGTAAAAAAAGGGTAAATAATTAATATACAAAACGTATCAATGAATGAAGTGAATTTAACATTACTTTATAGAGTTACGTTATGATTGATAAACAAAGAAAGAGGGATGAAAACGTATGGCAAAAGTAAATGTTAGAGATTTTTTAGATGAACAATATGATTTATTTATAAATGGTGAGTTCCAACCAAGTGAAAGTGGAGAAACACTTACGGTTACTAACCCAGCAAATGGTGAAGAATTAGCCAAAGTTGCTAAAGCAAATGAAAAAGATGTTGATAAAGCAGTGCAATCAGCACATGAGGCATTTGATAGTTGGAGTAAAATTTCTAAAGCAGAACGTGCAGATTATTTATTAGAAATTAGTCGTCGTATTGAAGAAAATAAGGAACATTTAGCAACAGTTGAATCACTTCAAAATGGTAAACCTTACCGTGAAACATCAACAATTGATCTTCCTCAAGTAGCTGAACAATTTAAATATTTTGCAGGAGTATTAACGACTGATGAAGGTTCGGTTAACCAAATAGATCATAACACTATGAGTTTAGTTGTAAATGAACCTGTGGGAGTAGTAGGTGCAGTAGTAGCATGGAACTTCCCAATCTTACTTGCATCTTGGAAATTAGGTCCAGCATTAGCAGCGGGTAATACAGTGGTAATTCAACCTTCTTCTTCTACACCATTAAGCTTAATTGAATTAGCTAAAATTCTTCAAGATGTGTTACCAAAAGGTGTAGTAAACGTCATTACTGGTAAAGGTTCAGAATCAGGCGATGCGATTTTCAAACATGAAGGTGTAAATAAATTATCATTCACTGGTTCAACAAGTGTAGGTTATGGTGTTGCTAAAGCAGGCGCTGAACGTATTGTGCCAACGACATTAGAACTTGGCGGTAAAAGTGCTAATATTATCTTTGATGATGCAAATTTAGATCAAGTCATTGAAGGCGTTCAATTAGGTATTCTATTCAATCAAGGTGAAGTATGTAGTGCCGGTTCACGTTTATTAGTACAATCATCTTTATATGATAAATTATTACCAAAATTAAAAGAAGCATTCGAAAATATTAAAGTAGGCGACCCATTCGCTGAAGATACAAAAATGGGTGCACAAACTGGTCCAGAACAAATTGAAAAAATTGAAAGTTATATTAAATTAGCAGAAGAAGATGACAAAGCAAATATCTTAACGGGTGGACATCGTATTACTGATAATGGTTTAGATAAAGGCTACTTCTTCGAACCAACAATCATTGAACTTTCAGATAATAGTCATAAATTAGCACAAGAGGAGATTTTTGGACCTGTTGTTGTTGTTGAAAAATTCGAAGATGAAGAAGAAGCAATTAAAATTGCGAATGACTCAGAGTATGGTTTAGCTGGTGGTGTCTTCACTACAAACTTACTTCGTGCATTAAATGTTGCAAAAGCAATTCGTACTGGCCGTATTTGGGTTAATACGTATAATCAAATCCCAGCTGGCGCACCATTTGGTGGTTATAAAAAATCTGGTATCGGTCGTGAAGTTTATAAAGATGCAATTAAAAACTATCAACAAGTTAAAAACATCTTTATTGATACAAGTAATGAAACAAAAGGCTTATACTAATTAAAATATGATTAAACATTTTAATAATTATTTTGAAATGTCGACAAAGGTATATACTTTGTCGGCATTTTTTTATGAAGTATGATTAAAAATTAGAAAAGTATGACAGATTTCATTTTGAAGTTGTATAAGTCTCTCGGTAATCTCAATTTAACTTATATGCAGACGTTTTGATGAAAATCTAAATAGTAAGATCTTCGAACTGAAATCAAAAATTAATATAAATTGTATTTTCAATTTAAATATTGATGGTTAATATAATATAAATACGTCTTTATATTTTAAGTTTGATGAAGTTTAAATACATTATATATTTTGAAAAGGGAAAATGATGAAACGTTTAAAATTTTTAGTTATTTATTTAGTTATTACAATTATAGTAAGCGGTTGTTCAAACATTGATAATGTAAAGCATCCTAAAGAAGCCTATACACCTAAATCATTAACTGTTGAGTTTGTCCCATCTCAAAATGCTCAAATCCTTAATGCTAAAGTAAAACCTTTGCAAAAATTATTATCTGATGAGCTGGAAGTTCCTGTAAAAGTACATATAGCAACAAATTATAATGCAATGGTAGAAGGGTTGAAATCGAAAAAAATCGATATTGCATTTATTTCTCCTGTTTCTTACACATTAGCTCATGATGCTCATGCAGCAGATGTATTGTTAAAGTCAAAAGGTTACCTAGTAGATAATAAAGGGAATCAAACACCTCACCTTGTAGATTATTATCGATCTCAAATTGTGGTTCGTAAAGATAGTAATATTAATCATTTAAAAGATTTGAAAGATAAGAGGATAGCGTTGCAAGATGTGGGATCAACTTCAGGATATATTTATCCTTTAGCATCGTTAATGGAAAAAGGAATAAAAAAGTCTGATATTCAAATTCAACAAGTGAAAGGTCATGATCAGGGGTTAATTGCATTATTAAATCATGATGTAGAAGCGGTTGCTACATATCAAGATGCTCGCGCAGATTTAAAAAAAGAGAATCCCAATATTTATCAAGAAACTAAAGTGATTTATCGCACAAAGAAAATTCCTAATGATACCATTTCAGTACGTAATGACATGAGTAGCAAATGGAAAAAGAAAATTAGTCGAGCATTTATTGATATCAGTCATACAAAAAAAGGTAAACATATTATTAGTGATATTTATGGTCATCAAGGTTATGAAAAAGCAAAAGATAGTGACTTTGATACTGTAAGAAAATATCGAGATATTGTAGATTAAAAAAAGGTTGGATGATTGTCATCCAATCTTTTTTAATCAGGAACCACACTTACATCTCCATGAACAGTCACATTAAACCCTTCAGGTGATGTTAAATTCGTTTCTTTAGCGTGAGGTTGATAGATATCAATATGTGTTAATCCATAAGTGTTCTTATTGTCTGGATTCACTTGATTAGATTGCCATGTATTCACAGCAATGTGATGATGATAGTGTTGTGTAGAAATAAATAAACTTTGAGGGAAGTTTGAAATATGTTCAAAACCAAGTTGATCAATATAGAATTGACGAGCCTCCATCAAATTATGTGTTTTTAAATGGAGATGTCCTAGTTTTCCATCTGATGGAAAACCTTGCCAACCCTTTTCAGTACGATGTGAAATTAAATCTTGTGCATCAACTTCAAGGGTATCCATTTTAATAAAGTCATTATCCCATTCCCAACCACTAGAAGGGCGATCTTGATAGACTTCAATACCATTACCTTCTGGATCATTGAAATATAGCGCTTCACTTACTAAATGGTCACCGCCACCAACAGGCTGATTTAAACGACTCATATGATATAGGAAGTTAGCTAAGTCTTGTCGTGAAGGTAATAAATAAGCGATATGAAAAAGGCCAGCTTCTCTAAATTCAGGATGACGTCCATGTTCTAAAAGAAGAAGCGTTAACGTGTGACCATGTTCTCCAACATTGAAAATGGTTTGTGTTTCAGTTTTCTTTTTAATAGAAAAACCGAGTACTTCAGAATAAAAGTGATTCATTTTGTTTAAATCTTTAACATTTAAAGTGACGTTCGTCACTTGCATTGCTTCTTTTGAATGAAATGCAGTCATGTATCATTGCCTCTCTTTTTTATACTAAGTATATTAAATATACTAGAATAGTTGCTAAGAGGGCAAGGTAAATAACTTGATTAAAAAAATCCTCTAGAGAATGATTCTCTAGAGGATTGTATTTTACTCTTATCCTAAATAAACATCTTGATAACTATCATTTTTTTCTAATACATCTTTTGCAAATGGACAAGAAGCGATAATTTTTAAGTTATTTTGACGAGCATGTTCTACAACTGAATCAACTAATTTAGTTCCTAAACCTTGACCACCTAATTCATCAGATACACTAGTGTGATCGATTTCAATTTCATTGTTATCTACTTGTTTGTAAGTGATTTCTGCTTTAGGATTATTTTCGTCTTCACCTACATAAAATTTATTGTTACCTTGTTTAATTTCTTCAGCCATATTACTTCACTCCTTATATAGTGTCTTAGTATTATTTATCACATTTCCGCTAAATTAAAACATTACATAAATAAAATTTAGAATATAAAAATTATAAAACATTTACATACAAAGTCATTGCTTTTTTATAAAAGAACAGATATAGTTGAGAACGAAATTATTACGTTTTGGAGGGGTTTGTGTGAAGAAGATTATCGCAATCATCAGTTTAATGTGTTTGTGCCTCATATTATCTGCTTGTAGTACAAATCGCGATATCACTCACAAACATAAAAAAGTAACAACTGAGAATAAATTAAAAATTTACACTACGGTTTTTGCGTTTGAAAGCTTTACAAAACAAATTGGTGGTAAATATGTGGATGTAGATACGATTTATCCACCGGGTGCTGATATGCATACATATGAACCTAGTCAACGCGATATGATTAATATTGCAAAAAGTGATTTATTTGTTTATTCAAGTGATCATCTTGATCCAGTAGCGGCTAAAATTACAAAATCAATGAATAATAATGATATGAAATTGGCAGTCGCAAATAATTTAAATAAACAAATCCTTTTGAATGAAGATGATGATCACGATGAACATGGACATCACCATAAAGCAACATCATATGATCCTCATGTTTGGCTTGATCCAATACTAGATCAACAATTCGCAAAGAAAATCAAAGATGATTTAGTTCATAAAGATCCTGCACATCGTAGATATTATGAACATAACTATAAACAATTAGTTAAAGATTTAAAACAAATTGATCGCACATTATCTAACATAACAACGCATTCTAAACGAGATAAAGTCATTATTTCTCATGATTCATTAGGATATTTAGCGCGCCGTTACCATTTCGAACAAGAAGGGGTTAGCGGTATGAATAATAAAGAGCCAAGTCAGAAAGACATCTTAGCGCTCATTAATCAAATAAAAGACACACATGAACCGTATATTTTATATGAACAAAATATTTCTTCAAAAATAACCGATGTGATTCGTAAAGAGACACAAACTCAACCTGTAAATTTTAATAATTTAGCAGTATTGTCTCAATCTCAATCAGAAGACCAAACACTCACTTTTCAATCCATTATGAAAAAAAATATTCAAGCCCTCGATAAAGCATTAAATAAATAAAAAGGAGCGCAAAAAAGAATGTCACGCCATTCTTTCTTGCGCTCCCTTTTTATTTTTAATTTACCATCTAATATAACTTACAGTTGTATTGTAGTATTCTTCAAAACCATGAATACCATCTGCACCACCAAGGCCAGATTCTCTCCAACCTGCATGATAACCATTGATTGCTTCTTCAGCCTCACAGTTCGCATACACTTCTCCAAATTTTAAACGTTCAGTAGCTGTCATAATTTCTTTTAAGTTTTCAGAGAAAATATAAGATGATAGACCTGCATTAGTGTCGTTTGCCATATCAATAACGTTATCAAAGTTTGTATACGTAGTTATAGCAAGAACAGGACCGAAAATTTCTTCTTTAAAAGCACTATCAGTCGTTTTTACATGATCTAAAATAGTAGGAGCGTAGAAGAATCCTTCACGGTCTAATTTATGACCACCTAACACTAAATCTGCGCCATTTTTTACTGCTTCTTGAACTTTATCATCAATACTATCTAATTGTTTTTGATTCATGATGGCACCATAGTCAGTGTTTTCATCGTATGGATCTCCAACTTGAAGCGCATCCATTTTATCTTTCACTTTATTAATAAAGTCATCATGTACATCTTCATGAACAAAGATACGTTCTGGACATGTACATACTTGGCCAGCATTATTAATACGTGCAGTAACAATATAATCAACAGCTTTATCTAAGTCAGCGTGTTGTGTGACAAGAACAGGAGCATTTCCACCTAGTTCTAAGTTAAGTTTTTTAATGCTATCAGCCGCATTTTTAAATACAGCTTTACCTGCGCCCATACTACCTGTTAATGAAACAAGCTGAATATCTTTATGAGTTGCCAGTTGTGTTCCAACTGTTTCGCCAGTACCTGGAACGATTTGAATAAGACCAGCTGGAATAGTTGAATCACGGAAAAGTTCAGCAATTTTTAATGTTAATAATGTTGTTTCTTCACTTGGTTTGATAACGACAGAACAACCCGTTACAATAGCTGGAATCACTTTACGCATGAGCACTAAAATTGGAGCATTCCAAGGCACAATACCAGCCGTCACACCGATAGGTTTTTTTGTCAGTTGAATGGTTTCGTTTACTATACTATTTTGTAATACTTCACCTTTGTTACTCATACTTAAACTTGCCATATAATCAATGAATTCTATTGATTTATCAATTTCACCTTTAGCTTGTACTATTGTTTTACCTTGTTCTTTAACGTATAAATGAGCAATGTCATCTTTATGTTGTTCAAGTAAAGGAATTAATAATTTTACATGCTCAGCACGTGTAGGCGCTGGTACTTTTTCCCATTCAAGTTGAGCGTGTTTAGATTTTTCAATTGCGTCGTTTACCTCTTCTTCAGTAGCGAATGTAATCGTATCGATTGTTTCTCCCGTAGCAGGGTTAATCACGTCCATTGTTTCGTTTGACTTACTTTCTACAAATTCATTATTAATAAATAGTTGATTCGTCATTAACGACACCTCCATACCTATTATTCCCGTGAAGTATTAAATTCAATCTATAAAAATAAAAGATTCAAAAGGAAATTAATGTTTGCCTTTTGAATCTTCTTTCTCTGCATATTTAAAATGTTTAATCCCTTTATATAAAATAGGAATAAGTAGAATAAAGCCAAATAACCCCATAATTGGAAATACTTTGCCAATGAGTGAAATAAAGCCGATAAATGTACAAATGAATGTCACGCTTGTCATGACAATAATAAGGACAAAATATTGTTTTGAAAACGGCTTTGTGAAACGAGAGGCGAATGCGTACATTAAGCCTACAATAGTATTATAAATCACTAGAATCATAATAATAGACATGATAGTTCCCAAAATAGGTGAGATATGACGTGCCAATAATAAGGTTGGAAGCGCTACGGATTTAATATCATTAAATTTTGTAATTAAGCCTAAATTAATCATTAAAAGCAAAAATGTAATAATGACGCCACCAATTAATCCGCCCCAAATAGAAGCACGTTGGTCATGTAAACGTCCTCCCATGACACTTAGAAAACTGAAAGCAGCAGCAATTTGTAAACTGGCATAATTGATACCATCAAACCACCATCCAAGTGAAATAGATGATTTATGCTGTGCATATTGATTTGCACTTTCAAAGTCAAGATGGCCAGTTGCAAGATAATATATCGCAATAATTGTGACGACGATAACTAAGAAAGGTGTAACGATACCGAGTACTGCAATTAAACGATCAAATTTTAAAAATAATGTAACCAAAATCAGACCGACGAGAATAAGTGAACTAAGCCAATAAGGTAAATGAAAACTTTCTTGAATTGTAGATGCCCCGCCCGCGCTCATAATAATAGCGAGTGAAAACAAAAATAATGTTAGGACAATATCAAATACTCGAGCAATCATAGGGTGCAAATAATAATGAATGGATTCTGAATGATTATGTGATTTTATGTTATAACCAGTATTTAAGACGAACATACCGCCTAGTGTAATGATTAATCCTGTAATCATAATACCTAATACACTGAGTTGACCGTTACTTGTGAAAAATTGGAATATTTCTTGACCCGTAGCAAAACCAGCACCAACGACAACACCTACAAAGGCAAATGCTACAATCATCGATTCTTTTAAAACTTTCATTTTTAAAAATCCTTTCTAAATCAAACACATTAGAATATATTAATCTATTTTAAAGGACATTTTGTTAAAAATAAATATTAAAGTTTACTTGTAATGAACATTGTATTCCTCAAAAATACATTCGAAAGAATTTGTATAAATTTTAAGTTATATGGGGTATATAATAGCTTACAGTTCTTATATCAATGTTATTTAAAAAATGTATTTAATATACTATACATTAGTCAGTAAAGTTTGATAGGATATTGCAATATATTCAATTTAAATAAGGAAGGTGTAGATATGTTATTTGATTTACCTGTGATGCTAGTTATTGTGTTATTTCTTGCATTAGGTATCTTCAGTCAATGGTTAGCAAATCGAATTAAATGGCCTTCAATTGTAGTCATGTCGATTGTTGGTTTATTAGTGGGACCTATATTAGGACTAGCAAATCCTGAGCAAACACTAGGTTCAGAGATATTTAGTCCAATTGTATCTCTTGCGGTAGCAATCATATTATTTGAAGGGAGTAGTAATTTAGATTTTAGAGAATTAAAAGGTATTTCTAAGGCGGTTATACGTATTATTACGATAGGAGCCACAATTGCATGGGCGCTTGGAGCTATTGCTTTACATAAAATTTTAGGTTTTCCTATTTCTATCGCCATTGTTATGGGAGGATTACTTCTTATTACTGGACCAACAGTGATTCAGCCACTGTTAAAACAAGCAAAAGTTAGAAACAGTGTAGATACCGTCTTACGTTGGGAGAGTATTATACTTGATCCACTTGGTCCAATACTAGCATTAGCTGCATTTTATGTGTATCAAATCATTGGACAAGGTTTTGGTTTCCAATTACTCTTTATATTTATTTTTAAAATGTTGATTGTAGCATTCATTGGCTTTGGTGCTTCATTCTTCTTCAATTGGCTCATCCAACGCGATGTCATACCACAAAATTTAATGCCTTCCATTCAGTTGGTGTTTATATTGCTTGTGTTTAGCATCTGTGACCAAATTCTCGATGAATCTGGTTTACTGGCAGTAACCATTTTTGGATTAATGATGGCACGTTATAAACGACATGATTTAATTTATAAAGAGTCAGATCATTTTATTGAAAATATGTCTTCCATTTTAGTTTCAACGGTGTTTATTTTAATAACATCATCATTAACACCGTCTGTATTGATGGATGTATTATCATGGAAACTTGTGATTTTCTCACTTGTTATGATTGTGTTAGTACGTCCAATTGCTGTTTTATTATCTACAATTGGTACTGAAATCACTAAAAAAGAGCGTGCGCTTGTAGCCATGATGGCACCAAGAGGGATTGTTGTATTAACTGTAGCACAATTTTTCGGTGGATTATTTTTAAATGATAATATAAAAATGGCATCTTATATTACACCGGTAACATTTGGTTTAGTATTTATTACTGTAGTAATATATGGTTTTAGCTTTACACCAATAAGTAAAATGCTTGGTTTAGCAAGCACTGAACCTCCAGGTGTCATTTTAGTAGGTGAGAGCGAATTTTCTTATCACTTAGGTAGACAGTTACAATCGCATGGTATTCCAGTGATGGTGTTTAACTTGTTTAGTAACACTTCTGATAAAGCTGAAGAACTCGGTTTTGAAATTTTTAAAGGAAATTTATTATCAAGTAGTGATCGTATGTATGCCGACTTAATTCGCTATAACAAATGCTTATTAATGACCAAATCATTTATTTTTAATAGTCTTGCATTTAATGAGTTAGTTCCAGAATTTGGATTAAATAATGTAAATATGATGCCAGTATCCTTTACAGATGATCAAGCACGTAATAATTTAAATGGACCACTTCGTAATCATATTTTATTCGATGAAAAGCATAGTCCAAGATGGTTTGACAATGTGATTACGAATCAAAATATTGTCGAAGTTCCAGCCTCTTCATATCATGATATTACAGATAAAGATATGATTATTTATCACATTAATGACGATAAAGAAGCGACATTCCATAGGAGTACAAAATCAATGGATGAGTACGATAATGGAACTTATGGTATTTTAAGAAACGTATATAAATAATAAAAGTGCCCGGCGACAGTTCATTTGAACTGTTGCTGGGCATTATGATTATAGGTTTATTTTAAATATCTGTCGTGCATTAATAATTTTAACATGCGAATTTGTTCCATAATGTCTTTACCGACATTCGTATCTCTAATCTTTTTACGTTGTAATTCTTCATCAACGACACGTCGTACTGATAGTTCATCAGCACCATCAGATAAGACATTCTCTTTAGAATCAAAGAATTGGTGTGCTACAAGCTGCATACCAAATGAATTGTAAAGTAACGTGTAACCTGCGATACCTGTCGTAGATTGATAAGCTTTTGAGAATCCACCATCAATGACTAACATCTTTCCATTAGCTTTAATAGGATCCTCGCCATCGATTTCTTTTACTGGTGTATGTCCATTGATAATACGACCTTCATCAGGATTAAGTCCGAAATCTTTTAGCATTTTGCGAATCATATCAACATCTTCACGTAAGTAATAATAGGGGTTTTTCGGTTCTTTATGAGACGCTTTATCTTCAATGAAGTAGCGCTCAAATGTAGTCATAGCACGTTTACCAAATAAAGAACTGTATTTTCCTGTCCATAAATACCATACAAGATCCGTAGATAAATCATCTGTTTTCTCTTTGTCGCTAAACGCTAAGCGCACGTGACGTTCAAAGACATCTAATAAATCACGGCCTTTATGTTTTACACCTTCAATTTCAAAAGATTCCATTTCGCCATTATCATTTACAGGAATGCAACCATGAATAAGAAGATTTCCATTATAAGGGAGGTATAATTTACCTTTTTGCATTAGAAAGGCCATATGACGTTTTAATTTTTCAGATTGTTGGAAAGACAGTAATAATTTATTAACAACATCTTCTTCTTCTGGTAATAATTTTGCAGGATCTTTAGGGTCCACCGTACTAAAGCAAGTATCTTTTAAAGGATACGTTTTACCATAAATTGTAATTTCATTTGTATCATAATTTATTTTTTCTAAAACTAAACGGTCTTCCATTTCAAAACTTGGGCGACGTTTAATAATTGGCACTTCAAGTTTAAATTGAATCATTGCAATGGCTTGGTGAATCTTAGTGATTTGTGCTTCTTCGAGTTTAGATAAGCCCACTTTCTTATCCGGACGTTTTTTCGGTTTGAACGCTGGGTTATCGCCATCGTAATGTTCTTCAGCTAAAGTGAGGAGGGGTCTTAAATTAATACCATATGCATCTTCAATAATATCTAGGTTATCGTAGCGGGCACATATACGTAGTAAATTGGCTAAACACACTTTAGAACCTGCATAAGCGCCAATCCAAAGTACATCATGATTACCCCATTGAATATCAACAGAATGGTAGTCAATTAATGTATCCATAATTTTGTCAGGTTCTGGACCACGATCGTAGATATCACCCACAACATGAAGATGATCCACGACAAGACGTTGGATAGTATAAGATAATCCAATGATTAAATCATCTGATTGCTCAAGCTCGATAACTTGATTTAAGAGTGTTTCATAATACGATTTTTTATTGTTAAATTCGTTATTTTTATAAAGCAACTCTTCAATAATATATGTATACTCTGAAGGTAAGGCTTTACGTAGTTTTGAACGCGTATATTTTGAAGAACAATACGTGATTAAATCAATCAAGCGTTCGATTGTTAAGATATACCATTCATTTAACTCACGTTTTGAATTAAAGTCATTCTTAATGAGCTTTAATTTTTCTTCTGGGTAATACACTAGCGCAGCTAAATCATCTATTTCTTTTTGAGAGATGTTACCTGAAAAGATATCGTTAATTTTAGCACGGACATTACCAGAGCCATTTCTTAATACGTGTTGGAACGATTTATATTCACCATGAAGATCGCTGACGAAGTGTTCAGTACCTTTTGGTAATTCTAAAACGGATTCTAGATTAATAATTTCTGTTGCAAGTTTTTCAGGACTATCAAATTGCTGAGATAGTAAATCTAAATACTTTTTCTTTAATTCACTTTCCGTAGATTGAGACACTTGATTTCACTCCTATATGGGAAATTTTTTAGATAGTAAGCAGAGTAATAAAACCGCTTACATAAATTATCGTTAAAAAGCATCACTTTTTCAACAGTGATGCTTAGATTGTTATAAATTTAATTTGAAAGTAAAATTAATGTACTTATTTAGCGTTATTTTTTTTGAAGAATAGACGATAGAGTACATAAAGAATAATAATGATCAGAATCACATACATAAAATAAGAATAAGTATGAATACCAGACATTAATATATCGAAACTATCGCTAAGAAGACGACCAAGTAAAATTAAGGCAAAATTCCAAATTGTTGTACCTAATAAAGATAACATCGTAAATGTTGCAACGTTCATTTTATTGATACCTGCTGGAATAGTAATTAATACACGTAAAACAGGAATGAAACGACATAATAGAACTGCCCATGCGCCATAACGTTTAAACCAGTCGTTCGCACGTTTCACATCATTTCCTTTAAGTTTGAACCATTTACCATACTTATCAACAAATCGATAAATACTTTCCTCTTTAATTAAACGACATAAATAATACAAAATAAGTAAACCGATAAATGAAGCAATTGTTGAAATAATAAATAAAACTAAAATTGAAAGACCTGATTTAACTGACATTAAACCTGCAAATGTTAATATAATTTCAGAAGGAACAACAGGTAAGACATTTTCTAATAAAATAAGAATAAAAATGGCTGCATAACCCCATTGACCTATAAAATTTGTAATAATTTGTTCCATTATAAAATTAAAAATCCTCCGTTATTAAGCATTAATCGAATAAAAAATTCATAGTAAATTCATTATATAGGAATTTACTATGAATTGCTTATGATAACATGATATGGATTGTACAACTTATTTTAAGGATTTTAAATATTGATGATACAATTGTTCTGCTTCATTATCATCTTCAACGCCATAGACATTCATTCTACCATCTTTGAATAAGGTGATTTCATAATTGCCGTCTTTAATTAGTTTGGCAAATGAGGTTGACTTCACAATATCACCTGGGAAATGTTCAGCATAGTCAAAAGCAGCAGATTGATATCTAAAGAGGTAGGTTTTTCCACATAAGCTTTCAATATTCTGTTGTTGTTTCGTTTCTAATAATTCGTAATGAGCTTTACCACATACGTCACATTCATCATCTTTTAAAACATCGATATTCAATGCTTTATAATCAATATTAAATGCATCAAGAGTAATTAACTTATGAGAAAATCCATGACCAGATAAATAACGAATCGCTTCTGTGACCTCATAGCTTGCTACCTGTGAAATAACAGGTGGTAATACGCCATTAATAGCACAACTCTCTGCACTGGTTGGAATTTGTTTTAATAAACACTTCAAACAAGGTCCTTTGAAATCAATGCCGTAAACGGTACCTTTACTACCTACAGCAGCACCATACACCCACGGAATATGGTGTTTGTGACAGGCTTCATTAATAAGATAACGAATTTTGAAATGATCCATACCATCAATGACAATATCAGGATTGACGGCTTTGAAAATATCTTCAATAGTTGTAGAGTCAATTTCTTGATAATAAGTTTGAACGTTTACATTTGAATTAATGTGTTCGATCTTTTGTTTAACTGCGTGAACTTTAGGAACCATATGGTGAGCATCATCTTCAGTATAGAGTGCTTGGCGATGTAAATTGGATAATTCAACGATATCCATATCAACAATAGCTAAATGATGTGCGCCCATACGTGCTAAAAGCTCCGCAACGTGACTTCCTAACGCGCCTGCACCAAGTATTAAAATGGTTGCATTGGAGAGGGCAATTTGGCCATCCTCTCCAAATGCATGATAACGCATTTGACGGTTATAGCGTTGCATTATAAGAATCCTAAACCTTCAGTAGGGCTTGATGCTTGGGCTGTATATTTTACTGGAATACGTCCTGCTTCATATGAGAGACGGCCTGCATGAATACCCAATTTCATTGCTTCAGCCATTTTAATAGGGTCTTTTGCGCCTGAAACTGCAGTGTTTAAAAGAATAGCATCAGCGCCTAATTCCATCGCATGACAAGCATCTTTTGGTGAACCAATACCAGCATCGACAATAACCGGAACATTTGAATGTTTAATAATGTAACTTAAATTAAGTTGGTTATTAATGCCACGTCCAGTACCAATTGGAGAAGCAAGTGGCATGACAGCATGAACACCTAATTCTTCTAAACGTTTCGCTAATACGACATCATTAGAAATGTAAGGACATACGATATAACCTTTTTCTAATAACACTTTACATGCTTCATATGTTTCAAATGGATCAGGAAGCAATGTTTCATCATCACCAATCACTTCGACTTTAATCATGTCACATACTCCAGCATGTTTTGCAATTTCAGCGATACGAATCGCTTCTTCAGCCGTTTTGGCGCCAGCTGTATTTGGAAAAGTAATAAAGTCTTTAAGATTAATATTTGCTAATGGATTAGGCAAGTTTTTATCATATAAATTCATACGTCTTACGGCAAAAGTCAGCACATTCGCTTCTGCTGCTTCAATCGCTTTTGTTTGCGTCGCTTCATCTTCAAATTTTCCTGTACCTAATAATAAACGAGATTTAATTTCTAAGGGTCCAATTTTAAACATTTTATCCGCCTCCAACAAATTCTAATAATTCTAATTGATCATCTTCACGTACTGTGTGTTGATCGTAGTCTTCTTGTTTAATTAAAGTTTTATTATGTTCGACAATGACACGTTTAGGGTCTAATTCAAGAGATTCAAGTACAGAAGTAATAGATTGTTCTGAATCAAAATTGAATGCGTCCCCATTAATGATACACTTCATGATTTAACCTCCTTGAAGCACTAAATGATTCATATCGATGTGGCTTAACACCGGTGAGTATCCAATTAGCGATATCACGACCAATAATAGGTGAAAGTAAAATACCATTACGATAATGACCAGAAATCACATATAAATCTTCATCAATACGGTCCATTATCGGTATTTCTCCTTCAGTATATGGACGTACACCAGACCACTGATTAATGACTTTACCTTGTGCGAGTTCTGGTATACGTTCATTTGCAAAGTGGTGTAACCAAGAGATACCATCGTCTGTATTACCAACTGAATAGTTATCAAACTCGCTTGTGGCACCAATTAAGAAACGATTTGGATATTTTGGCACGATATAACAGCCATTGGTCATAAATACAGTTTCTTTTAAATCCAAATGGTCATTTTCAATAAGTAAGACTTCACCTTTTACACCGACGACATCTCTAGGTAGTGAATATTGAGTTAATAATTTAGATGTCCATGCGCCCGCTGCCACAATGACTTTCTTAGATTGTAATGTGCCTTGTGACGTTTCAACATCGTAGTACCCATTTTGGCGATGAACAGACTGTACCTCTGTATTGACATATCGCTTAATTTGACGTTGCTTTAAAGATGTAAATAAAGCTTTAGTATAGTGATTGGCATTAATCTGTCCATCTTGTGGAATATAAATAGCCATTTCACTTGATGTGACTGTACCATTCGTTAAATGAGTCAGTTCCTCATCTGAAAGAACAATGACACTAGAATCTAAACCACTTAAAAATTGATACTGTTTTTCTAAACTTTCAACATCTTCAGGACGATTAGCCACTTTAATTAAACCTGAATTTTGAAACTGAATGTCAATACCTGTCTCGTCTTCTAAATCTTGACACAATTGTGGAAAGAGACTTCGTGATTCAAGAGCAAGTCTAAATAAATCAGTATCTTCAGTAAATTCATTTTGAGCACCTAACATACCACCTGCTTTATATGACGCGTGTTTACCTGGTACGTCACGATCGATAAGTGCAATGTCAAGGTGAGATTGACTTAATTGGCGTGCAATAGACATGCCAATCACGCCCGAACCTATGATTAAAACATCATGCATCTTTCAACCACTCCTTTCGCAACAGTTCGATTTGTTGTAAAGATGCGTTCATAAAAAAAGAAATCGCACAAATTCCTTTAAAACCATGAGGTAATTGAGGAATCGTTTTTTCAGTGATACCTCCAATGGCATAAATGGGAATAGGAATCTCTAACACACGCTGAATCTCTGCTTTTGATCGAGGCAATTGATTAGGTTTTGAAGGTGTCTTAAAAATGTGACCAAAAAAGACATAATCAAGATCGTGTTCATAAGCTGCTTTAACAGATTCAATTGAATGTGTCGACATACTCACTTCAATCTCTGGATGCGTTGATTTATAGCTAAATGCATCTTCATCCATTTCTCGAAAATGAATATGAGAGAGGTGAAGTTGTTCAAGTAAATGTACATCACTATGAATAATGATTTTTGATTTAGGGAATCCTTTTTCTATAAGTGATGTTAAAAATGAAGACAAATCACTTGATGACATGGGAGTACGAAACAATAAACCATCTATTCCATCCGAGATATCAAGAAAATGTTGTACATCATCATTGGTTAAATCTTTATATTTCGTTATCGCTATAAAAATGAACATCACTCCTTATTAAACAAAAAAACGCTATTTCCCTGCAGTAGGGAAATAGCGTTTTGTTTAACTTTACGATATCCTAGTCGCCACTTTCCTACGCCAGTACAAACTGGATCAGGTTCCAGGAATTATAAAGTTCGTTCTTTACTCTCAGCCTTAAACAAAGGCACTTCCAGTGGATTGTTTATTCAGTTGTGTTTAAAATAAACATCAGCGTTTTTGCTTCAATTTTATTCTACAACCTTTTTTAATAGAGTTCAAATACAAAAACAAATTAGATTTGTAGCAATATACTTTTTAATCAGTAAAACACATTTTACATAGCTATGTATAAATAAAATAAAAAATATTCAAAAAGTAATTGTAAACGCTTGCAAAACCTGTTAATATTATAAAAATATAGCAAAAAGCCTATGATATGGGGCTCGAAAGGCGGTTAAAAAAGGGGACAACATGATTGGGAGTTTTCATTATCAACGTGTAAGTAGAATCAACACAACTTTAAAGGGAAGCAGGAAAAATAATTATGGTACAAAGACAAAAGAAAAGTAATGTTCGTTGGTATTTCGCTATCGCATTCTTTATTATTGGGGTCATTGCATATATGGATAGATCTAATATCTCATTTATTGCACCTCAAATGATGGAAGATCTTCACATGACAAAGCAACAATTTGGTTTGTTAGCTTCATTCTTCTCACTAGGTTATGCATTGATGCAAGTGCCTTCAGGTATGTTAGCAGAGAAGTTTGGTCCACGTAAGATGATTTCAATCGCATTATTATGGTGGAGTGCATTTACCATTTTAACGGGAATGATTAAACATCATGGTTTATTATATTTAGTACGTTTCTTATTTGGTATCGGAGAAGCACCAATGTATCCATCTAATGCAGTATTCAATTCAACTTGGTTTGCTAAAGATGAAAAAGGGAGAGCATCGAGTGCGTTGTTAGCAGGATCATATTTCGGTCCAGTATTAGCACCAGTAATTACTATCGCAATTGTTAATGCATTTAACTGGCAAGCCGTATTCTACATTTTTGGGGCAGTTGGTATTGTGATTGCAGCACTTTGGGCAATTATTGCAAAAGATTTACCTGAGCAACATCGCATGGTCAATGATGCAGAAAAACAGTATATCATGCAACATCGTGATTTAGTAGAAACAACTAAATCCGTAGCACCTTGGAATCAATTTTTTAAACGCATGAGTTTCTATGCCATTGCAGGGCAATATTTCGTAGTTCAATTTGTTATTGCTCTATTCTTAATTTGGTTACCTACTTATTTAACTGAGCAATATCATGTACAATTTAAAGATATGACAATTAGTGCTTTACCATGGTTTATTATGTTTATTTTAATTTTATCTGCGGGTGCGATTTCAGATAAAATTTTGCATAGCGGTCAAAGTCGTTTTGTAGCGAGAGGGTTAATTGCAATTGTTGGCTTTATCGTATTTGCTATCTCCATCTTCTTTGCAGTTCATACACAAAACTTATATGTGACCATCTTTTGGTTATCACTTGGCTTAGGTGGTATGGGTATTTCAATGGGAATGAGTTGGGCAGCAGCAAATGACATTGGACGTAACTTTGCTGGTACAGTATCGGGTTGGATGAACTTATGGGGAAATATTGGTGCGTTAATCAGTCCATTTTTAGCAGGTGCATTAGTATCATCACTTGGCTGGACAATGACATTCCAATTATTAATTATTCCAGCGGTGATTGCGGCTGTATTATGGTTCTTCGTTACACCAGACAAACCATTAATTAAAGACGAAAGTAGACATATTAAATAAAATTTACACATTATCCACAAAAGTGAAAGCCTGGGACATCATCAGATGTCTCAGGCATTTTTAATATATTGACTGTCAATGACTGAATTGAAAATCAATGTTGCTGCTCTTTTTACTACTGTTTTCTTTTTATAATAGACGGGTAAAACGTTATAATTATATTTGGAAGGTGATTATATGATTATTATTAATGCGAAGCTTAAAATTAAAGAAGATGTGCGTAATGACTATTTAGATTTAATGAATAAATTAGTTCAAAGTTCACGTCAAGAACCGGGTAATACATTTTATGCTCATTATGAAGATGTAGCAGAACACAACACATTCGTTGTTGTTGAAAATTATAAAGATCAAGAAGCGGTTCAAGCACATAACCATTCAGATCATTTCAAAGCATTTAGTGAAAATATAGGAAAATATGTCGCTGAAGAACCTATCATTGATGTAGCAGAAACAAAATAATAACTAAACTTGCCTTGTCTAAGTGATATTTGTGCTTAGGCAAGGTGTTTTCCATGTTATGATAAGATGTATGAAAAATGAAAGGAAAGATAGTAGTGGGACATGTGATTGCTTCATTAATAAGGTTTGATAAGCCTAAAATTAATCTATGGAAAGGTATACGCCAAGGATTATTAATGATTATCCCAACATTGATAGGGTATTTACTAGGACATTTTAGTTTTGGTCTACTCGTAGCAACCGGAACTTTAACACATACTTATGTATTTAAAGGTTCAGCACAATCAATGTTAAGAACGGTCATTATTTGTACGTTTTCCTTTACCATTTGTATGATGCTTGGAACATTAACTGTCAATCAGCCCGTTCTGTACGGCGTATTATTATTAATCGTTACTGTCATTCCATTCTATGTATTTAATGTGTTAAAAATTGCGGGACCTTCATCCACATTCTTTTTAGTTACATTTTGTTTATCAAGTAACTTACCCGACGCTCCGGAACAAGCACCGATTCGTGGCTTAGCGATTTTTATTGGAGGAATGTTAGCGACCTTAGTCGTCATTTTAACTATTGTATTCCAAAAACAAAAAGCTGAAGATCGAGCGATTACCTCTGACTTTCAGACGATTAATAATTTGATGCATCATTTTAATGATGCTGAAAAGTTTAAAGACATTTCACAAGACACAGTAACGAAGTTTAAAAATTCAGAGAAACTATTGATTACATCGACTACCGCGATGAGTGAAAAGTTAAGTTCTCGCTTTGAAAAGTTATTACTTCTTCATACGTCAGCTCAAGGAATTTATGCTGAATTACTTGAATTAAATGAAAAAAATATTCGTCCCATCCCTCAAGAACTGATTGAGATGATGGATATGATTACAAGAAATGCCTATAAATTATCTTCAAAACGAGAAAAATGGACGAAAAAAGTCGATGTGGATGAACCATTTGAAAGTTTGATGCAACACATACTTAAAATAGACGAAATTGCACAATTACAACCGGAACAAATAGAATCTGAAGCGAGTATTCGTAAACCATTATATAGTAAACGTATCGTTCAAAACTTAACACTCGATTCCATTATTTTCCGCAATGCATTAACGTATGCTGTTATTATGGGCGCAGCTATTTTTGTCTCGTTATTTTTCAATATCCAACGCTCATATTGGATTCCATTATCCGCCCATACAGTATTATTAGGATTAACGACGATTCGTATGTTAGACCGTTCATTAGCACGGGGTCTTGGAACAATTGTAGGGACTTTACTTCTATCAGCCATACTCTTTTTCCAACCTCATTTAATTGTCGCAGTCATTTTAATGGGACTGTCTGCTATGATGACAGAAGGATTTGTCGCAGCAAATTATGCTTTTGCAGTTATTTTTATTACAACACAAGTCATCCTGTTAAATGGTTTAGCCTCTGGTAATTTATCCATTGATATTGCGTATACACGAATTGTTGACGTATTGATCGGGATTGTGATTGCGGTCATTGGTGTTTTAATCATTAATCGAAAAAATGCTTCAACCATGTTACCTACTGTGATTGCAGAAGTGGTACGTAAAGAAGCGGTTATTTTCCAATATTTATTTTCAGAAAATAAATACCAAGATACAGCACGTGATAGAACAGAAAGTTTATCATTATCTGTAAAAATGAATAACATGACACAAGTGTACAATTCAGCCAATGGTGAATTATTCTCAAGTAAAGAGGCCATTCGTTATTATTATCCAAGTATTTTTGCCTTAGAAGAAATTAGCTTTATGTTAATGCGTGCAATGCAAGACAAACAACGTCAACGCATTTCAGAAAAACAAATGGGAGAATATCTTGTCACATTTGAAAATGTAGCAAAACATTTTGAATTACGCGGTAGTCTTAATGAAAAAGAATTGACGGATTTACCACAGTATAATTATTTAAAATCTGCCTTAATGAAGTTACAAGATAATTGTGTAGCAACACGTAAAGACGTTGAATATACAGATTATCAGAAAACGGTGGACGCTTAATATCAATGTATGACGTTTCATTATAGCGTAGGGTGGTAAAGCTTACTAAACACTATAGAGGAGCGTGACATCATGCCTTGGACAATGAATGATTATCCACAAACTTGGAAACATTTAGATGAATTAGAGCGTAAAAAAGCAATTGATATTGCAAATGCGATGTTAAAAGATGGCTACAAAGAGGGAGACGCTATTCCTATTGCAACAAAACAAGCAGAAGAGTGGTACAAAGAAGCTAGTAAAGAAGAATTAGAAAAATTAAAACACAAACATATTACTCAACATCAAAAAGATCCATCAGCACGACCTGAACTGAATGATGAAGATGTTCATGTATATTATGAGGATCATGAATGGAAAGTTAAAACAGAAGATGCAAAACAAGCGTCTGATACGTTGAGTACTAAAAAAGAAGCAAAACAACGTGCCAAAGAAATTGCTGATAATCGTGGTACACACGTGATTGAACATAAAAAAGATGAATAATGTAATAGAGTCCGAGTAGCAATGAAACCTGCTATTCGGCTTTTTTTATGACTAAATGACTCAGACTAAATGAGTAGCGTCAAGTCTAGGTTATCATTTTTAGTTCACTTAAGAGTTAGATATAATATACAGTGATGATTAAAGGAGGCAACAAATATGTACGTAGAGAGAAAACCATCATTGTACATTGAAGAGCTACGCAGTGAATTCAAAGAAAATATTGATAAGTTTAAGAATGGAGATGAAGCCTTCGATAAGCTAGTGGGTTTCGTAGAACTCGATCATCTATATTCTTCTGCATTAAAAGAGATTAGTACGAAGTTAGATATTTTAGATGACAATTTTAATCATATTTACAAACATAATCCAATTCATCATATGGAACGTCGCGTCAAAGAAATGACGAGTTTAGTTAAAAAATTGCAACGTAAAGGTTTAACTATAGATGCGGAAACAGCGAAAACCAATATTTTAGATATCGCTGGTATTCGTGTGGTATGTAATTATCTTGAAGATATTTATGTGATTGAGAAATTATTATTAAAACAAGAGGACGTTAAATTACTTAAGCGTAAAGATTATATACAACACCCAAAAGAAAATGGTTATCGCAGTCTTCATATAGTCGTGTCGATTCCAGTCTTTCTAGCTGATAGAGTAGAGGTTACACCAGTAGAAATTCAAATTCGAACTATTGGTATGGATATGTGGGCAAGTTTAGAACATAAAATTCGTTATAAAAATAATACCAATACAGAGGACTATAAAGACAAACTTAAAGAATGTGCAGTAGAAATCTCAGATGTCGAAGCAAAAATGCAAACCATTCACTCAGAGATTCAAGATAAAGATAAATAATTTAGTCATATAGCGAAACGATAGAAACGTATAGCTATTGTTTCGCTTTTTTATATAAAATAAATTAATAGTAATATATATTTTTTGGAGTTTTAAAATGATTGAACAGAATTTTAAGTCACAACGATATGAATTAAAACAATTTAAGGGTGAACACATTGAAGTCGCATTTGCCGGAAATATGAATGCAGATAAAACCATCGTATTTATACATGGAGCAATGATGACATATCGCATTATGTTGTTGTTTGAGCCTTATTTTAGAGAGAACAACCTTATTTTTGTTAACTGTCCAAGTAGAGGCGAAAGCTCTAACATTGTAAGAGAACAACATACGTTAGATGATTATTCTGAGCGTATTAATGATGTGCTTTCACAAGTTATCGAAACATACGGTATTAAAAACTTAGTGATCATAGGTTATTCTATGGGAGGGATGATTGGCACACGCTTATTAAAATTTAATACGTTACCTATTTCACATCTGGTTTATTTAAATAGCGCTGCACGTATTACACCAAATCAAAGCATGTTGTCACGTTTATTTACTTCAAATAGTAAAAGAAATCATTTTAAAGATGAGATGATTGCCTTTAAAAATTTACCGCAATATATTTTGAAAAAATCTTTTCATAACAAAAATAATAGCATTCGTAATTTATTTTCATATATTGCACCCATTAAAACGATTATTACAGATATCATTTATTCTACAAACGCAGATTACCTTCCAGATATAGAAGAAATAGAACAATTTCCTAAACTGTTATTTATTTCAGGTGAAGATGACGAAATCATTCCTTACACGGATTCACAAGAAACAATGAAAATGTATAAAAAATATGGCGGTGAAGTAAATGAAGTCGTGTATTCTGGTATCGGACATATCGACTTTCCTGCTGTCTTGGATAATTTGCCTAATGGAACCATAGGTATTATTGACCACATTAAACAGTGGATTCAAGAAGAATAAGACGACCGGCAGACTTCATAAGCAAATGTTAAAATCATACTTGCTTATGACGTAGCGTCATTAGCTATGTTAACAGTAGGAGGTGAATGATATGTCACACTATACGATTGGAGAATTGGCAAAACAAAGTAAAGTCACGATTCGAACATTACAATATTACGATCGAAGAGGATTACTTATAGCTCATCGACAAACTGACTCTAATCGGAGATATTATACTGACGAACATGTAAAGCAGTTTGAACTGATTTTAATATTAAAACAATTAGGATGTACGTTAGATGAAATAAAGACATTACTTGATGAAGATACAAATATGAACACGTTTAAAACATTACTTTCATTGAGAAAAGATGCGTTACATTCAAAAGTAGAGGTGTACAGTCATACGTTAAATCAAATTGAAAAAGTCGAAACATACATTTCTGAACAGTCAAGTGCGCCTATTAACCATC
This sequence comes from Staphylococcus sp. HMSC070D05, assembly GCF_001815595.1. Classification (NCBI taxonomy): domain Bacteria; kingdom Bacillati; phylum Bacillota; class Bacilli; order Caryophanales; family Staphylococcaceae; genus Staphylococcus; species Staphylococcus sp. HMSC070D05. The sequence continues at coordinate 61,456 of NZ_KV821102.1, forward strand.
TTACTGACATAGATGACGCTATGAAACAAGAATATAAAATAGCATACTTTAGAAAAAAGATTTGGATAAGTGTTGGAATCTTAGGGATCATACACTATAGTGGTTTACTATTAAGTCTATTAAGACGTTCAACTAAGCCGTTGATTGTTATATTTCCCATCTTAATCACATATGCCATTGCGCTGACAGCAATATATTTTAAAAAAGTGTTATATCTATGTCCGAATTGCCAGCATACATTTAAACCTACATTAGGTGCCTTCTTGAAAGCGAAACATACACCTAAAACAAGACAATTAACATGTCCCAACTGCCATCAAACACATTATTGTATCGAAGTATATCAAAACGAATCGTAATAAACACCTGGCTTATAATGAGCTAGGTGTTTTAAATTACAAAAAAGTAAGCGCTTGCAAAATTAGAGTGAGTGTATTACTATACTTGTATACAAGTTAACGTATTGAGGTGAAAAGATGGAACAACATTATCCGAAACAATGGAAAAATAGAATGACCACAGGGGAAAGTATCGCTGCGGAACTTAGGTTTCAGATTGTTAATAGTACACTTGAACCCGATACATTACTAACTGAAAATCAAGTGGCTAAACAATTCGATGTAAGTCGCTCTCCGGTTAGAGATGCATTTAAATTACTGCAAACGAATCAACTCATTCACCTCGAGCGCATGGGTGCAAGGGTTCTTGAATTTGGTGAACAAGAAAAGAAAGAATTATATGATTTACGATTAATGCTTGAATCCTTTGCATTTTCAAAATTAAAGCATATTGATAGAAAAAAAGTGATTAAAGAAATGAAAAAACATTTAGAAATGATGAAAGTTGCTGTTCAATTTGAAGATGCTGAATCCTTTACGCAACACGATCTTCAATTTCATGAAGCATTGATTCACGCCTCTCGACATCATTATCTTCAAACATTTTGGAACCATTTGAAACCCATTGTAGAAGTACTTGTATTATGTTCAATGAGAGAGCGAATGAGAACAAATAAAGAAGATTTTGACAGAATACACCGTAATCATTCGGTATTTATAGAAGCGGTAGAACGTTATGATACTGATACGTTAAGAGAAGCGTTTCATTTAAACTTTGATGATGTAGGTAAAGATATTGAAAGCTTTTGGTTACAATAAATAGAAGAAAGAAGGAATAGGTATGAAATACATGATTGGAGTAGATATTGGAACAACAAGTACGAAGTCAGTACTTTATGATGAACATGGTCAATTTATTACAAAGCATAATATTGGCTATCCTTTACATACGCCAAATGTTGATGTTTCAGAAGAGAATCCTGACGAATTATTCGATGCCGTATTAATGACAGTCAAACATGTGATTCGCGAATCTGGGGTGCATAAAGAAGATATTAAACTCATTTCTTTTAGTGCGCAAATGCATAGCTTAATTGCATTAGATAGCCAACACGAGCGCTTAACTGAAAGCATGATTTGGGCGGATAATCGTGCGAATCAATATGCTGACTTGATAAATGAGCAACATGGGGGACATGACATTTATAAACGCACAGGTACACCCATTCATCCTATGTCACCACTCTCTAAAATCTTTTGGATGAAACATGAACAACCAGACATTTATCAAAATACTGCAATGTTTGCAGATATTAAAACATATATTTTCTATCAACTTTATGGAGAATACGTGATGGATCACTCTATGGCTTCAGCAACAGGTATGTTTAACTTACAGCAGTTAGACTGGGATCAAGAAGCACTTGAATTACTCGGTATTTCAGCCTCTCAATTGCCTCAACTTGTACCAACGACACACATTTTAAAAGGGATGAAAAAACGTTATGCCACATTGATGGGTATCGATGAAAATACACCGGTTGTGGTTGGTGCAAGTGATGGGGTGTTATCAAATTTAGGCGTCAATAGTTATAAAAAAGGGGAAGTTGCAGTCACAATTGGGACATCAGGTGCGATTCGTACAGTCATTGATAAACCTCGCACAGATTATAAAGGTCGCATTTTCTGTTATGTCTTAGATGAAGACCATTATGTGATTGGTGGACCAGTCAATAACGGGGGTGTCATTCTTCGATGGTTACGAGATGAATTACTCGCCAGTGAAGTTGAAACAGCAAAGCGCCTGGGAGTGGATCCTTACGATGTACTTACCAAAATAGCGAGTCGTGTTAAGCCAGGGGCAGAGGGTTTAATTTTCCATCCGTATCTTGCAGGAGAACGTGCACCCTTATGGAATGCGAATGCGCGTGGATCATTCTTCGGCTTAACATTGTCACATCAAAAAGAACACATGATACGCGCTGCACTTGAAGGGGTGTTGTACAACCTTTATACCGTCTATTTAGCACTTGTTGAAGTAATGAATGAAACACCAAATACGATTAAAGCAACAGGTGGCTTTGCGAAAAGCGAAGTATGGCGTCAAATGATGGCAGATATTTTTGATACTGATGTCATCGTACCAGAAAGTTATGAAAGCTCTTGTCTAGGTGCGTGTGTCCTTGGTTTAAAAGCATTGGGAGACATTGAAGATTATTCAATGATCGAAAATATGGTTGGTACGACTCATGCACATCAACCTAACCAAGATACAGTAAATATATATCAACAACTTGTAACGATATTCATAAACTTAAGCCGTACACTTGAAGATCGCTATGAAGAAATTGCAGATTTTCAACGTAAACATATTAATTAATCCACATATTTAAATTAATTAAACGTCAAAGGGGAGAAGACAAATGGGAACAATATGGACACTAGCAAGTGTTGTCATTGGAATCGTATTACTACTGACACTGATTATTTTCTTAAAACTAAATACATTTATTTCATTAATTATTACATCGATTGTCACGGCCATCTTATTAGGCATACCTTTAAATAAAGTAATGGAAACGATAGAAGCAGGTATGGGCGGTACTCTAGGTCATATTGCACTTATCTTTGGATTAGGAGCAATACTTGGCAAATTACTTGCAGATGGTGGAGGCGCCAACCGTATTGCGGATACACTGATTGATACATTTGGACAAAAACACGTTCAATGGGCGATGCTGATTGCAGCTTTCATCGTTGGTATTGCATTATTCTTTGAAGTAGGACTCGTATTACTCATTCCACTTGTTTTTACCATTGCTAAACGTGCGAAAGTGTCACCACTGAAATTAGGATTACCCATGGTCACAGCATTATCTGTGACACATGGTTTCTTACCACCACATCCTGGTCCTGTGGTCATAGCAAAAGAATTAAAAGCGAATATTGGACATGTGTTATTATATGGCATTATTATTGCTATTCCAGTGACGCTCATTGCAGGTCCGATTTTTAATATAGTTGCACAAAAACTCATCCCATCTGCTTATACACGTGAAGGGGATATTTCAGCACTTGGTTCACAAAAAGAATTTAAAGAATCTGAAATGCCAAGTTTTGGTTTAAGTATCCTCACTGCTGTATTACCTGTTATTTTAATGTTATTATCAACGGTTGTTCAATTAGTGACTGGACATGAAAATACTGAAAATCTGTTTGAACAAATCATTTACTTTATCGGTACAGCAGGTACAGCGATGTTAATTTCAGTCATCTTTGCTATTTTTACAATGGGCTTACATAGAGGAAGAAAAATGGATGACATTATGAAATCTGTAACGAATGCTATTTACCCAATCGGTATGATGATTTTAATTATTGGTGGCGGCGGTACATTTAAACAAGTCCTCATTGATGGCGGTGTAGGGGATACGATTGCTAAGTTATTCGAAGGTTCAACCCTGTCACCTATCTTACTAGCATGGATTGTCGCTGCAGTATTACGTATTGCACTAGGCTCAGCAACCGTCGCAGCGATTTCAACCACAGGTATCGTTTTACCATTATTACAACATTCAGATGCAAATGTGGCACTTGTCGTACTGGCCATTGGTGCAGGTAGCGTGATCTTATCACACGTTAACGATGCTGGATTCTGGATGTTTAAAGAATATTTCGGATTGACCGTTAAAGAAACCTTCTTAACTTGGTCATTACTTGAAACCATCATTTCAGTATCGGGCATCATCTTTATCTTATTCATTAGTTTGTTTGTATAACTGATAAAAGAAGTGAGAGAGAAATCATTGAATTTCAATCTTACTTCTTATTTTTTATATCATGGAAGAAAATAGTCAATCGCTATGAATGATAATAAAAGAATGATAAACTTACTTATAATATAAAAGACAAAATGCGCAAAGGAGATATTCGAGTTTGAAACAGATAAAGAAAGCCATCATACCTGCGGCTGGTTTAGGGACACGTTTTTTACCAGCGACAAAAGCCATGCCTAAGGAAATGCTTCCTATTTTAGATAAGCCAACGATTCAATATATTGTTGAAGAAGCGGCACGTGCGGGCATTGAAGATATTATTATTGTGACGGGTAAACATAAACGTGCGATTGAAGATCACTTCGATAATCAAAAAGAACTAGAAATGGTCCTTGAAGACAAAGGTAAAACAGACTTACTAGAAAAAGTACAGTATTCTACAAATTTAGCGAATATCTTCTATGTACGCCAAAAAGAACAAAAAGGATTAGGACATGCCATTTATACTGCACGTCAATTCATTGGTAACGAACCATTTGCAGTATTATTAGGCGATGATATCGTGGAATCTGAAGAGCCAGCAATTAAACAATTGATGAATGTATATGAAGAAACAGGACATTCTGTTATTGGGGTGCAAGAAGTACCTGAACATGTGACTCACCGTTATGGCATTATTGATCCATTAGAGAAACAAGGTCGCCGCTATGAGGTGAAACAATTTGTTGAAAAGCCTGAACAAGGGACAGCACCTTCTAATTTAGCGATTATGGGACGTTATATTTTAACACCAGAAATTTTCGATTATTTAAAAACGCAAAAAGAAGGCGCCGGTAATGAGATTCAATTAACCGACGCGATTGAACGTATGAATGGTGATGTTCCAGTGTATGCATATGACTTTGATGGTAATCGTTATGATGTTGGAGAAAAATTAGGATTCGTTAAAACGACAATAGAATATGCGTTAAAAGATCCTAAAATGAAAGAGGAACTCGTCACATTTATTAAACATTTAGGATTATAATAATTAAAGTGCCTAAGACATTGAAGAACAAGTGGTGATTCTTCAATCTTCTTAGACACTTCAATCTCATCAAAACTAAACCTAAAAACAGGACACACCCTATTTTCCGCTAAGGCGTGCCCTGGATTAGAGAAGGTATAAATTGTCGACAAACACTTCTCTAACCATAAATCCTCAACATCTCAGAAATTTTTTTCTGAGAATCTTTTCCTCAGCGTCTTAGGACTTCTCCTAAGACATTTTTATTATATAATATAAAATTTGAATATCATAGATGTTTCAATAGCAATATTTTGACTAATAATATCACTTTTTATGATATATTATAAAAAAACAATATAATTAAGTTGTGAACTGAATCTATAGTTAGAAAAAGTAAAAATATATATTTAGGAGAGAGAAAATATGCAACCATTTGTTAAATGGGCTGGAGGAAAAAGGCAATACATCAAAACTATAATGGACATGGCTCCTGAAACTTTTAATGATTATTATGAACCATTTGTCGGAGGGGGAGCAGTATTGTTTTCTCTTAAACATAAGAGTTCATATATAAATGATATAAATACTCATTTAATTCATAGTTATAAATCTATAAGGGATAATCCTAATAATTTAATGGAAAAATTAGATGAATATGATTCAATACGTCTTGATGAAAATAAATATAGAGAAATCAGAGAGCTTTATAACCAACACATTATAGAAAGAAAGTATGATATTACTACTGCTGCACTATTTATTTATTTAAATAAACATGCTTTTAATGGTTTATTTAGAGTTAATAAAAAAGGATTATTTAATGTTCCATGGAACAAAAAAGAATATGTTGCTTCATATAATAAAGAAAACATTATCGAAATTTCTAAATTTTTACAGTCTACTACAATTACAAGTTCAGATTTTGAAAAAGCAGTTGAAAACGCGAAAGAAAATGATTTTATATTCTTCGATAGTCCCTATGCCCCTCTAAATCCTACGAGTTTTATTGCATATGACAAAGCTGGTTTTTCTATCGAAGAGCATGAAAGACTTTCAAGAGTATATAAAACTCTAACTAATAAAAATGTTAAGTGCATGTTAACCAATCATAATACTGAACTTATAACAGAATTATATAAAGACTTTAAAATAAAAGAGATAAACGTTCGACGAAGTATTAATTCAGATGCGTCTAAGAGAGTAGGAAAAGAAGTAATAATTACTAATTATTAAGGATGATAATTCTATGAACCTTTATTATAAAGAAGAAAATGTTGAAATATATAATAATGATTCTTTAAAAATACTAAATGAATTTAAAGAAAATAGTGTGGATCTTATTTTTGCGGATCCACCATATTTCTTATCGAGTAATGGTATAACGAATTCAGGAGGGAAAATGGTTAGCGTTAATAAAGGGGATTGGGATAGTGCACTTACTTTAGAAGAAAAACATGTATTTAACAGACAATGGATCAAATTATGTAAAGCAATTTTATCTGATAATGGAACAATTTGGATTTCGGGAACTTTTCATAATATCTATTCTATTGGTTTTGCTTTAGAGCAAGAAGGCTTTAAAATTTTAAATAATATTACTTGGCAAAAAACGAATCCACCGCCTAATTTAGGATGTAGAAATTTCACTCATTCTACAGAAACACTATTATGGGCGAAGAAAAAATCTAAGAAGTCTAAACATACATTTAATTATGATTTAATGAAAGAATTTAATGGTGGCAAACAAATGAAAGATGTATGGTCAGGGCCACTGACTCGAAGAAGTGAAAAAGCATTTGGAAAGCATCCTACTCAAAAACCAGAATACTTACTTGATAAGATTATAAGAGCTTCTACAAAAAAGGGTGACGTAGTTTTAGATCCTTTTTTAGGAAGTGGTACTACTGGTGTTGTTTCAAAAAGATTGCAAAGACGTTTTATTGGCATAGAAAAAGAAAAAGATTTTATTGAAATTGCTAAAGAAAGAATTGTAAATACGTTAGTGCAGGGGGAATTAGAATGGTAGAAAAACGCGATTTTAATGAATGGATATCTAAATTTAAGGAAAGCATTTCAAGTTATGAATATTATATTGACTTTAAAAAAGTTATAAATAACGTTGAAAAAATAAAATTAGAATTGAACCTTTTAAATTCTTTAATTGGGTCAAATAATATCCAAGAAGAATTTAAAGACTTAGTTTCAAAGTATCCTGAAGTTCTAAAATGTGTTCCAATCTTGTTAGCAATTAGAGGAAATGAAGTTAATATCAAAACAATTGATGAAGATTTAGTATTCAACTTTAAAGAACAAAATTATAGTATTGAAAAATATTGTGAATTTATGAGAGAAACGGGTTTATTTAACTTATTAGAAAATCACTTAATAAATAATCTTTTTGATTATGTTACTGGAGTAGAAACCGGCTTAGATAGTAATGGACGTAAAAATCGAGGCGGACATTTAATGGAAGACTTAGTTGAAGAAAATATTAAACAGCTAGGTGTAAGATATGAGAAAGAAGTAAGAACAGATAAATTAATTGGTAATTATGATTTAGATATATCAAGCATTACAAATAATGGTAAAACTATTAAGAGATTTGATTTTGTAATTTATCATAATAATAAAGTTTATGCGATAGAAACTAATTTTTATCAAAGTGGAGGCTCTAAATTGAATGAAACTGCTAGAAGTTTTAAGAATATAGCTATTAATTCAGTAGATATTCCGAACTTCGAATTTGTATGGATAACAGATGGTAAAGGGTGGAAATCTGCTAGAAATAATTTATCTGAGACTTTTTCAATAATGGATAATTTATATTCAATAGATGACTTAGAGAATGGTGCGCTAAAATTAATGTTAGAAAAGAACTAAGAAAATTTTCTTAGTTCTGTAAAATATATTTAATTTGTAACTCTGGCTATATAATTGACAGGAGATAATTCGAGATTGTTTTTAATTCTATCAATTATTTGAAGATTTGGATTTTTGTCATTGTAATTAGAAACAAAATATATTCGGTAGTTATCTCCTTTTTCCATACTTACATCTATTTCATTTTGAGAAATAAAGAACTGCGCATTTGTTCTATTTGAAGTAGTAGTCTTTACTTCTATAAATATTTTTTCCACCTTTTCATTGATTATGTCATAAGATTCGATATCATATCCGTATCCATCACCTTTTTCAACAGAAGTGTGTATAATTTTGTTAACGTAAGGTAAAAGTTTATTATTTTTAGATAGTCGTTCTTTTTCATAGTTAATGACTAGTTCTTCACCTTTTATTCCAGTTTCAATATTCATTTCGTGCTCTTCTAGATAATTTTTGTCACGATTAATATTAACTTTGCTATTATAAGCTCTTTGAGTGTTAGTAAAAGGAATTATATGCTTTTTATCTTCAATTTTTTTAATTTTTTCAATTGTGTTATCATTTATTAAATTGATGTTATCTTCATTTAAAATAGCATTAATTGTTGAAGAAATTGGATCGTTTGAAGTAACTAATTTAGATTTCAATTCCATATAAACAGTGTTAATCTTAACTAAATCACGTAAAAGTTCGTTATTATCTTCGTAATTTAATTTATCGATTTCATAGTATTTACTATATATAGTACCTAGCTCATATCCTCTTAATTTTTCATTTTTACTTTTTATATTAGCTAAATTAATATCGCTGATTGTGAATCCGTCTTTTTCATTTATAGTGCAGAGATTTTCTTTCCAGAAATTAGAAACTTTTTTTATCGCTTTCATTCTAAAGTCACTATCAAATTTGTCTTTATAAATCGAGTAACCTTGATTTAAAGTTAAATACACTCCTTTGTAGTCGTTAGTAAATAAATAAACTATATAAAACCCTTTTTGAGCACTTTTAGTTAACTCTTCATCAAAAATAGCTATCCAAGGTATTTCAGCTCTATTGCCTTGTCCATATGAACGCTTAATGTATGTTTTATAACTAAAGATATAATCTGGAATAGCATCTTTTATTATTTGATTTGATATATTAGTAATAATTTTATTTTTCTCAATTGAATCCTTTTCTATAGGATATTCATAATTTTGACTAATACTTTGCATAATCTCTATTAATTCCATAAAATTCTCCTTTAATATAATTTGATAATTGCATTTAATTTAAAGGATAATATAATTCATAAAATAAATCACTTATTTATTAAATGTTTTATTGAGAGATTTATGGCAACTTTAAAGGAATAGACAATGTACAATATTGATTTTTTAAAGTAGTTATTTATGAAATAGACACTATTGTCTGTAATTACTTAGCACACTTATCATTTAAATTCAACTTACATGTGAAAAAATGAACAAACGAATTTTCAAATTATTGAACTATTTGTGAAAAGTATCACATACCCCTTTTAAAATATAAAAAAGCGTGTATGATAAGAATTGTAAGGAATAAGTAATTGGAGTGATACTAATTGAGAAAAGTAATAGAAGGCGTTATTTTTTCTGAAGAAGGCAGCTACGATATTTATTTAAAAACAGGCGTAAACCAAGGATTAATTAGTGATATAAAAGATGGATATATGACAATTGATTCAATGTCTTATTTAGACGCTGAACGTCTATATTTCTATGGTCTCGAACGTAAAACACTAGTTACAAATTAAAATACAAAATTGAATGACCTCCTATACCATTCAAGAACGTATCTTATCATGCCCTCGTTGGTGAGCAGTCGAGGGCATATCCTAAATATACCCCCAATCATTTTTAGATAATGTGTTAAAACCCGCATCTCACTTCCCTTGATGCGGGTATTTTTATTATAAAGATTTAAAGTTCTTCTTCACTTCATTATATTGGTACTCTTGATTATACAATTTGAACTTATAGCCATCTTCACTAGCAAAAGGCATTCGAATATTTGGAATGTGATCTATTCGTGCAATAAATTCTCTTTCTTGGCGTGTGCGTTCTTTGACACTCATGTTTAACCACTCTTCTTTAGTAAATAAATCTTCGAAACGAAATGAAAAACTTGTGCGACCTACTTTTTGACGTAATGCTTGAACTAATGGACTAAAATCTTTCGAAATCACAGACATATCTATTCCCCTTTATTTATAGTCATATATATCTTTACTTTATTACGTTTAAGTTTAAATTACAATCTATAATTGAGATTTTAAATTGATAATGACGTTTATGTATAAAGAATTATGGAAATGGATGAATAAACAACAATAAAGGATGATGAATATGGCTAAATTAACAGATACAGTTGCGATAATTACAGGTGCGAGTAGTGGAATTGGTGAAGCAACGACCAAACGACTTGCTGAAGAAGGTGCTAAAGTTGTGCTAGCTGGTCGTAATGATGAGAAGTTACAACGTGTTGCAGAACATTTGAATGAAGGAGACTACCTTATTACGCCAACCAATGTGATGTATCGTGATGATGTTGATGCTCTTGTAGAAAATACGATTGCTAAATTTGGAAAAGTTGATATCTTTGTCAATTGTGCAGGCATTAACTTATCGTCTAAAATTACAGATTACAAAGTAGACGATTGGGATAAAATGGTTGATACGAATATTAAAGGATTGTTATATGGTCTGAATGCCGTACTCCCTTATTTTGAAGAACAATCTAGTGGTCATATTGTCAATATGGCATCGATTTCAGGCTTTGAAGTTAATAAGACGAGTGCATTATACAGTGCAACGAAATCTGCTGTATTACGTATTGTAGAAGCTTTAGAAAAAGAGCTTGCGCGAACGGGTATTAAATCAACCAGTATTTTACCAGGAATGGTAGATACACCTATGACAGAAGGATCTGACTTTGGTGATAGAAAGAAATTAGATCCTGAGAATATAGCGGATGCGGTGATCTATGCAGTGACGCAACCTGCACATGTAAACGTTAATGAAGTCGTCATTCGTCCAGTTTAAATCTAATGAGAATAAGAGCGTTTCTTGCCTATGGTAGGAAACGCTCCTTTTTACCCTTCAATATTAGTGTTGAAATGTTACACTTATATTGAAAGATCATATAACTTAAAAGGGTGATAAAGTGATGGAACAACGTTTATTTGAATTGTTAGATGTATTAGTTAAATATAATACGGAGAGTCCTCCTGGACGTAATACGGATCCTTTACAAGATGACATTGAACAATTATTAAAAACACTAAATTTTGATATTCAACGTGAACATTTATATGAAAATGATAGTGTTATCGTCGCAACATTAAAAGGGGAAGATGAGGATGCACCTAAATTAATTCTCAATGGTCATGTAGATGTGGCGAATGTGGACGATGATTCTAATTGGCAATACCCACCGTTTCAACTGACTGAAAAAGAGGGATGGCTATATGGTCGTGGTGTGAGTGATATGAAAGGCGGTATGGCCTCGCTGTTTTATGTGCTTGAAAAACTACATCAAGAAGGACGACGACCTAAAGGAGATATTGTCGTGCAATCTGTAGTAGGAGAAGAAGTGGGTGAAGCGGGGACGAAACGTGCATGTGAAATCGGTCCTCAAGCAGATTTGGCATTAGTGTTAGATACAAGTGAAAATATGGCACTTGGACAAGGCGGGGTCATTACAGGATGGATTACGGTTAAAAGTAAGAATACCATTCATGATGGCGCACGTAGTCAAACGATTCATGCAGGTGGAGGTTTATTTGGTGCGAGTGCAATTGAAAAAATGACCAAAATCATTCAAGCACTGAATGAACTTGAACAGCACTGGGCAGTGATGAAACATAGTCCTGGTATGCCATCCGGTGCGAATACGATTAATCCAGCAGTGATTGAAGGGGGACGCCATCCTGCTTTTATTGCTGATGAATGTCGTTTATGGATTACGGTTCATTATTTACCGAATGAAAGTTATGAAGACGTTACAAAAGAGATAGAAGCGTATTTAAATCGTGTTGCAGATGCAGACATTTGGTTGAGAGAGAACCCGTTACAGTTCGAATGGGGCGGTGAATCAATGATAGAAGATAAAGGAGAAATTTTCCCAAGTTTTACGATTCCATTAGAACATCCAGGCTTTAAACAATTACAAGATGCACATTATCACGTTCATCACAGTGAAATGAAACATGGTATGAGTACCACAGTGACAGATGGAGGTTGGACTGCTCATTTTGATATTCCAACAATTTTATATGGTCCAGGTAGTTTAGAAGAAGCTCATAGTGTAGATGAAAAGATACAGGCACAAGAACTTCAAACTTATAGTGATGTGTTATATACATTTTTAAAACACTGGTATGACCATCCTGAGAAATAAATTAAAAAGCCAAGTCGTGCTGATGAATGACACGACTTGGCTATTTTATAGTCACATTATTTTTTTAATGTGTTTCGAAGACGATTGACCCAGCTAGCTCTTCTTTTAGAAACGACGGGCATTCCTGAAGGCTGGGTTGCCTCCTTTTTTAGCTTTTTACCATACTTAACTGCTTCTTTCATCAAGTAAGCTTGTGAACTTAATGGAGATAAATCATTTTGAACGTAATGATACTCACCATATTGATCTTGATAACGTCCTTTTTGATTATCAGATAATTGTAAATTCATAAAGTCTACAAGACGTTTACCGATTTCTTTATCTTCTACAGGGAATAAGATTTCAACACGTTTAATCATGTTACGTGTCATGACGTCTGCAGATGATAAATAAATACGTTCGTCACCATTATTGTAGAAGTAATAAATACGAGAGTGTTCTAATAGACGACCTACAATACTTACAACTTCAATATTTTCGCTGACACCTGGAATGCCTGGTTTTAGGCAACAGATACCGCGAATAATGAGTTGAATGGTAACACCCGCTTGAGATGCTTCAAATAATTTTTCAATGATGGCCTTATCAGTTAAGGAATTCATTTTCATCATAATTTTACCGTTACCATGTTGACGATGACTTGCAATTTCTTTATCAATCCGATCAATAAAGACGTCACGAATATCGAAGGGTGCGACAATTAATTTATTATATTCAGGTTTAACTGAGTAACCACTTAAATAGTTAAAGAAATTAATGGCATCTTCAGCAATTAATGTATCTGTCGTAATCACACCCATATCTGTATATAGTTTTGCAGTTTTATCGTTATAGTTACCTGTACCTAAGTGTACGAATGAAGTTAATTTTCCACCGATGCGTTTAACGACTAGAGCAATTTTACTATGTGTTTTTAAATGGGTCATACCATAAATAACGTGACAACCTGCATCTTCTAACATACGTGCCCAATGAACATTATTTTCTTCGTCGAAACGCGCTTTTAATTCTACAAGTACAGTTACTTGTTTACCATTTTCAGCCGCTTCTTTTAAGCTTTTAATAATTGGTGAGTCTTTACTTACACGATAAAGCGTTTGTTTAATCGCAATCGTGTTAGGATCTTCAGCTGCTTCACGAATAAAGTCGACGATAGGTTCAAATGATTCATATGGATGATGGAAAAAGACATCACGTTTTAATGCAAGATCATACACATTATTGTTACCTAATGAACGTGGAATTTGTGGTGTATATTTATCGTATGTTAAATATTTTAACTTATGGGATAGATGATCAACTAAGCCAAAGATAAATGTTAAATCTAAAGGTCCGTTAAGTAAGTAAACGTCTTGTTCATCTACTTCTAACGTTTCTGTTAGCCAACCTAAATCTTCGATAGAAGCGGTACGATTGTCGACTTCTAAGCGTACAGCAGAACCACTTTTACGTTCTTTTAAGAAACGTTCGATTTCGATAAGTAAGTCTTCAGCGCCATCTTCATGAATCGTTAAATCAGCATTTCTAGTAATTCTAAATGTAAAGGTATTTAATACTTCATAGCCTGTAAATAAGTGATGGATGAAGTGTGTAATAACATCTTCTACCATGACTACATATTGTTTTGAGCCTTCATTATAAGTTAAGAATCTAGGGATAAGAGATGGAATTTGAACGATAGCTGAGTTAATGGCATCATCTGTATCGATATCTACGAAGATATTTAGACTTTTATTATTTAGTTTTGGGAAAGGGTGGTATGCATCTATACCAAGTGGTGTTAACGTTGGTAAAATTGTGAGTTTAAAATCTCTTTCTAACTTACTTAAAATAGAGTCAGATAAGTTTTCTGGTTTACACATAACAATATCATAATTGCGTAATTCTTCGATAAGTTCGTTATAGCGTTCATATTGCATATTGACATATTTTTTAGCTTTTTCTTGAATAGCATCTACTTGTTCTTGTGGTGTCATTTGTGTTTTGTTTTCAGGTTTATCGAATCCCATTTTTACTTGGTCTTTTAAACCAGCCACACGCACCATAAAGAATTCATCTAAGTTCGAACTAAAGATAGATACGAAATTTAATTTTTCTAATAGTGGATTGTTGTTATCATAAGATTCTTGTAATACACGATAGTTGAAATCTAACCAACTAAGTTCGCGATTATTATAGTACTTCGGCAAGCTAATATCATAGTCTCCCAATTGAGTTTGCATATTCAAAATACACCTCGTTATTTTTTCGATTATCAATCTTTCTATTTGTAAAAATATATAGTCTATGACAGAACTATCTACCTATAATATAGCATACAAATTTTAAGATTTTGTAAAGACAATGGATACTGATCCTTTAAGGATCTTTTCAATATGTTTTTTCTGTCTTAATGCTTGATATTTCTCAGCAATCGGTTCGCCTTCAGTATAATGTACGGTCAGTTCATAATCGTCATTGCCTTTTTTCGTTTCTTTTAAAGTCACGTCTTCAACAAAGCTAGTTTGTGAAATATTTAAAGCATTCACAAATTTAATAATGCCACCTAACGCTTGAATGGTTTCAATTTCCTTATTACTGAACCAATCTGTTTCTTTACAATAGAACTTAAGTAAAGATTTATTTTTAAAACTTGCTAAAAGAGCGAGTTTAACGCGATCTTTATGTGTATAGCCATTAATCATTGAGTTCGCGATAATATAATACGTATGTGGAGAACTTGAATCTGAATCAATAAATCTACCTAAATAATAAATATAGGCGCCTGCTTCAAATAGACGTTGCTCTGTGTCATTAATATTTAAATCACCTAAATCCATTAATTGCTTTAATAAAGACTGTGCTAATTTTAAACGACCTTGCGAGCTATGTTCTTCGATATGATACTCATGTGCTAAGAAATAAATTGCTTCTTTACGCACATTATATTTGTCAAATACATCTGGATAGTGTGAGCGAATTTGTTTAATAATATAGCCTTCACGTAAGCCATTTCTTGAAAATGTGAATTGTTTAGCATCTATTTTTTTATAAAGTGTCTTAAATACTGACACCGCTGGAAGAATAATATCTGCACGATCGCGACTTAACCCATCTAGGTGATTTAATTCATCACGTGAACGTTTACGTATCATGTTGTACACTTCATCAATATCTTTATCTGACATTGTATAATTGTGTACGCCACTTATAGGATAAGCGTGTTCAGATTGATGAATACGTGCTACGTTACGTGCAGAACCACCGACACCGACTAATGCAACCTCTTGATCTTTAAGCCAATCCAATGTACTAAATTGTTGAGATAAAAATTTCTCCATATCTTTGATCGCGCCTTTATCATTGTGGTCTTTGCCATCAAAGAATTTATGTTTTAACGTGACTACTCCGAAAGGAAAACTATGTGATTCAAATAATTCTTTATCCTTAAATAAAGTAACTTCAGTTGAACCGCCACCGATGTCTACAGATACGCCATTTTCAATTTCAGTGGTATGAGTAATAGCATAGTAACCATAATATGCTTCGTCTTTTTCAGGAATAATTGAAATTTCAATATCAAGTTCATCTTTCACTCTTTTAACAATGTCATCCTTATTCTCAGATTGACGAATCGCTGCTGTTGCGATAGGATGTAATGCTTTTACTTTAAATTTTTCAGATACAGATTTAAAACTGCGTAATGCTTCAATGAGCACTTTAATGCCTTCTTGGCTCATTTTATTTTCTTTTGTCAAATATTGACTCAAGCGAGCAGGTGTTTTAATGTTGAGCAATTCATTTAATCCTGCATCTTTGCTAAAACTAAAGATAACTAATCTAATCGTATTTGAGCCAATATCTATTAATCCTATACGTTCTTCCATCATGCCCTCCTAAGTCTTTCAATACTTTCTATTATAGTTTTATTTTACATGAATTTTATTAATAGAAAAAGATACGAAGCATATTTGTATTTCTTTGAATATAAAAAAGAATTCAATCGTAAAACGATTTCATTTTTAATATAACGTTTAATCTAAACTGTTTAGTGGAACAATAAGGTTGTATTAGAAAACAAGTTCACTAGGAGCGTGACAAGATGAAACGTTTAGAAGATAAAATTGCAGTCATCACTGGTGCAAGTACAGGTATTGGACAAGCATCAGCAAAAGTGTTAGCTAAAGAAGGGGCACATGTCTTAGCACTTGATATTTCAGATGAATTAGAAAAAACTGTAGATGATATAAATCAAGAAGGCGGTAAAGCGACAGCTTATAAAGTTGATATCTCTCAAGATCAACAAGTGAAAGAGTTTGCTGAGAAAGTTAAACAAGATTATGGTCACATTGACATTATCTTCAACAATGCAGGTGTAGATAATGGGGCAGGACGTATTCATGAATATCCAGTTGAAGTATTTGATAAAATTATGTCTGTCGATATGAGAGGAACGTTCTTAGTAACGAAATTCTTATTACCATTAATGTTGGATAATGGTGGTTCAATCATTAATACAGCTTCATTCTCAGGACAAGCGGCAGACTTGTATCGTTCTGGTTATAATGCCGCTAAAGGTGGCGTCATTAATTTCACTAAATCGATTGCGATTGAATATGGACGTGAAAATATTCGTGCGAACGCGATTGCACCAGGTACCATTGAAACACCACTTGTAGATAATTTAGCTGGTACATCTGAAGATGAAGCGGGTAGAACGTTCCGTGATAATCAGAAATGGGTCACTCCACTTGGTCGTTTAGGTCAACCTGAAGAAGTAGGTAAATTGGTTGCTTTCCTAGCATCAGATGATAGTTCATTTATTACAGGTGAAACGATTCGTATTGATGGCGGTGTGATGGCATACACTTGGCCTGGTGAAATGTTAAGTGAAGATAAATGGAAACATTCTGTAGAATAGATCATAGTGGATATATGAGCGTTTAAGTGTGAGAGATGGCTTCAATGTGAAGCTGTCTCTTGCTTTTTATGTATTTAGATAAATGACTATATTTTATAAAAATATTATCATATTGTTGTCGTCTTTCCTTTAGACGGTCGTACGTTTAAAGGGGGTGGAGTTATGACGTTAATATTTGTACTCGTTATTCCACCTATATTCAATAGGCGGCTCAATATATTGTTTGATTATTGGTTTGAACAATATAAGAATAAAAAAGACGGCAGATAATCCAATACATAAAGAAGCCCTAGTCTAGGGCAATAGACTAGGGGTTCGTATCGTTATGACGTTAATAATCGTTAATGTGATGTAAACATAAGTAGATGTAATATTTCAATATTCAAATTACCATTGGATTTGATGATATGTTTGGTCATTTAAAGAACGTACAATTTCAGTGATTAATCGTACTGAATTTTCATAATCATCTGTATGGAGAACAGATACATTTGAGTGCATATAGCGTAATGCCACACCAATGGCAATTGTTGGAATACCATCGTTAGCAACATGGATACTACCAGCATCTGTACCACCGCGTGGTGTTGTATCCCATTGAACAGTAATATAATGTTTTTTAGCCACTTCTTTAATATGTTGACGTAAGCCTTGATGTGCCACATTTGAAGCATCCATTAAAATAATTACTGGGCCGTCACCAATAGCTGTATCACTACCGTATTGTGCCATTCCAGGTGTATCGTATGCGACCGCAACGTCGACTGCGATAGCTAAATCGGGATTGATTTTATTTGCTGCGACTTTAGCGCCACGTAAACCAACTTCTTCTTGTACAGTACCACCTGCATATAAATCAATACCAATTGATTCATCTTTAAGATTGTTAAGTACATCAATAGCAAGTGCACAACCATATCGATTATCAAATGCTTTGGCAGTTAAATATTTACCATTTGCAAGTTGTTCAAACTCACTATAAGGTGTAATCATATTTCCGATTTCAATACCGTATTGTTCAGCATCTGCTTTACTTCTAACACCAATATCAATAAACATGTCTTTGATATCGATAGACTTTTTACGTGCTTCTGGTTCAAGTACATGTGGAGGTTTAGAACCAATAATACCTCGTATTTCTTTACCATCATCAGTAGTGATGGTTACTTTTTGAGATAACATCACTTGGCTCCACCAACCGCCAATAGGTTGGAATTTAATAAACCCATTATTGTCAATTTTAGTGACGATGAATCCAATTTCATCTAAATGACCAGCTAACATTAATGATTTAGATCCCGTTTTACTTTCCTTTTTACCAAAGATACCACCCAAACCATCTTCGATAATCTCATCACTAATCGGTGTTAAATATTCTCGCATTTTTTCTTTAACTTGGTATTCATAACCAGCGATACCATTAACATCTGTTAATGTTTTTAGTAATTCGATAGATTCTTTCATACAATGAGTCCTCCTAAAAACGTCGTTAAGTATATTTTAGCATGGATAAAATGAATTTTATGAAAAATAGTTTATCATATCTATGTAAATTAAATGTATCCTATTTATAGTTAGTAAGTGATATAATTTGTGTAAAATTAAATATGGGGAAGTCGATGAGTATGATGAAAAAAGTTTTAACATTATTTGTGTTGTTAGTGTTAAGTGTGAGTATATTAGGGGCTTGTACTCAATCACGTTCAAAAACATACGAAGGTGATATTGAGGGTAAGCATGTTCTTACAACATTAACTTATAAAAATAATAAAGTGATTAAACAATCAATTGTCAGTACTTTAAAATATGAGGATCTCGGAATGTCTAAACAAGAAGGTAAAAAATCTTTTAAAGACCATCGTCCATTAAAAGGGAAAAAGGGCGTCACATATACATTAAGTAGTAAGCATCAAAAAATAGTTGAAAACATAGATATTGATTATAACAAAGCCAACTTAAAAGACGTTAGTCGTTACTTTGCATTAGCGCATTATTCTAAAAACTATAAAAAAGTGACAATGGATGGTACGGTTAAAGAACTAAAAAAAATTGGATTCAAGAAAAAAAGCAATATGAATGAAGAATAATATAAAAGTGAGACAACCATTGGTTTAGATGGATTATCTCACTTTTTTGTTTACGATTGAATAAGTTTTAATTTATAACTTGCGATATCTTCAATATGTCCATTTTTTCTTTTAATCACAATATGATCTTCTGTAATTTCGTTTGGGCTTTTAACACCTACTGCAGCTGCAACATTAAATAATCCTTCATGTAAACTCGTCACATAGTTTGTGACACGATATTGCTTTTCTTCAACAATTAAAGCTTTTTCTTTTTTAGGATCAGTTGTTGCGACGCCAACTGGGCAAGTATTTAAATGACATTGTTGACTCATAATGCAACCAATACTAATCATCATACCTCTTGCAATATTACACAAATCAGCACCAAGTCCAAGTGCAATAGCTACTTTATCAGGTGTAATAAGTTTTCCAGATGCGAATATCTTCACATATTTGCGTACATCATAGCGTTCTAAAACACCAGTAACGATTGGAAGGACAGTAAAAAGTGGGAGACCAACACCATCTTGTAATTCTTGAAATGTTGCGCCAGTTCCACCTTCACCACCATCAACAGTAATAAAGTTTGGATAAATATCTAGGTTAATCATTTCTTGAACAAGGGCCTCAATTTCATCAACTCTGCTTACAACAATTTTAAAGCCAACAGGTTTCTGACCGAGTTTTTGCAACTTAGCTACAAATTCTAATAATTCTTTCGGATTATTAATGAAATCGAAACGGTTAGGCGAGTTGACGGTCTTATAGGGTTCAATATGACGAATTTTAGCAATTTCTTCTGTCACTTTATCGCCCTCCATATGACCACCACGTGTCTTAGCACCTTGTGCAAGCTTAATTTCAAATGCTTTAACTTCTTTATAGTTTGCCACATTTAAGAAAGCTTCTTCACTAAAACCACCGTTTTTATCTCTCACGCCGAATAAACCTGGTCCAATTTGATAAATGATATCGCAGCCACCTTTAAGATGATATTCAGATAATCCACCTTCCCCTGTATTCATCCATGTGCCAGCACGTGCAAGTCCTTGAGATAATGCAGTGATTGCGCGACCACCTAATGAGCCATAACTCATACCAGATTGGCCTACTAAGCGTTTGACTTTAAAGGGATGTGCTAATTTTTCGCCTATAATAACTGCATGATCATCTGATAAATAATAAGGATCGATGTTTTTGTTCTCACGATGCTCTTCACGCTTAAACAATCGTTCATTATCGATTGAATAAATAAATGTTGAAATCATTGAATGGTTATCAATTTGAAGTTCTGACTTTTGTAATGGAAACATAGCATTTCGAATATAAAAGCCTTCTTCATAGTTTTTTTCTGTACCAAAACTAGTCATTCTTGAATGATATTTACCTGCTAAAACGATATCAGTATATTGATTTCTTGAAAATGGTTTTCCTTCGGTATCATTTGCAAATAAATATTGACGTAATTCTGGTCCTATTTTCTCTGAAAAGTAACGTACTCTGCCTAATACAGGAAAGTTACGTAACACACTATGTTGTTCTTGTCTTTTATCTTTGAATAAAAGAAATAATCCAACAATTAATATAGAAAGTAACACCATAATAATAAGAATATTAACTATAAATTGCATGACAGTAAGTAAAGTTGTCATGCCCATCCCCCCTCAATTCTCTTTATACTGTAAATCTTACATCAAAAAATTTTATTTACAAATATAAATAAATAGATTTAATATTTATCTTTGAATATCAAATAAGGGAAAAGTTAGAATCTCTTATGACAATAATGTGTTTAAATGATAAAGTACTATATGCGTAGATAGTTGAGGTGATATATGAAAAAAGAAAAAGATGTGATCACACAAGTGGTATCAAAAAATCGATGGAGTAGTCCTAAAATAATAAAAAAGGATTTTCTACTCATTCCTTTATTTATCTTTTTCCAAATTTTAACGCCTATTATTATTGTTTTTGGCGTATTAGGTGTGACGGCTATGGTTACCCAACAACCACCGCCATCTTATTTATATAATGTGATGCTAAGTTTAAGTTTTGTGATTGCCCAATTTATTGTGTTAGGATTATTTTTTACATTACACAAATTTTATATTGCGAGTGTTGTACGACGACAATATCGTATTGCGATTCATCATTATTTGAAATTTATCATCATCATCGTAATGGTTAGTGTGATGTTATATTATGGTTTTAATGCATTGGCACACATATTACCGCGTCCTTTTGGTTACGTAGACACACAAGCACAACGTCGTTTAGAAGGATTGTTTATTCATCCAAGTGCGCTGATATTCACTTTTATTTCAGTAGTATTATTGCGCCCCTTAATTGATGAGTTACTATTTCGTCATCTATTGATTCATGAATTAGGTAAAACATTTAATCTTTTAGTAATGATGATTGTTAGTGTGTTAATAGAAACTATTGTCCAAGTATATGATTTAATTTCAATATTGGAAGCCATCCCTTACATGATTATTTCAATAGGTGCAGTGATGGTATATATGAAAAGTGGGAAAAATTTAGTAGCCTCCTATCTTTATCATAGTACTGTACAACTCATTATATTTATTATTACAATGATTGATAAGCTTGTTTAAATAGAAAGAATAGGAGAGTTATATGACTTCGGAATATAATGATACATACTACCAAACCTCAGAACAACGACCGATAAGAAATGAATTTGATTCAAAACGTATTGTTAAACGTGATTTTTGGCTAATACCTACATACTTAGTCATGAATATTGTTTTTCCATTGATTCTTACATTTATTGTGATGGGATTGATTTCAGGCATCACAGGCGGTCATATATCGGAAAGTGAGTTTACAAAATATTATTTAGGTTATGCACAAGTCTTTACGTTAATTGGTCAATGTCTTGTATTAATAGTCTTTTATTTAATGCATCGCAAAACCATTATTCCTATTGCCATCTCACGTTTTAAAGCTTTAAAAAAACATATTCCACTCATTATTATTGTGATGGTGGCCCTTTATGTGTTGCAAGGGGCATATGGTTATTTAGTAGAATTTTTACCGAAACAATATCAGTTTGATGATACAGAAAATAACAAAATGATTATTAAAATGTTTGAAATCAATTGGCTTTGGCCTGTTTTATTTTTAGATATTGTGATTATTACACCTGTTGTAGAAGAATTATTATTTAGACATTTGTTAATTCATGAATTAGGTAAAAAATTAACGTATGGTGTGATGTATGTCGTGTCAGTGCTCGGATTTGCAGGATTACATATGACAAGTGCATCATCACCATTTGAAGTTGGCCCTTATTTAATTATGGCTACAGGATTTGTTGTGGCATATCACTTAAGTGGTCGAAATTTAGCGATGACGATTACCCTACATATGATAAATAACTTTGTTTCTTTTATAGCGATTATGATGAGTATCATTTGGAGTTAAAGATAAGAGGTAGAGTAAATGAAATTCAAAAAATAGTAACATTGAATTTCATTACTTTGCTTCTTTTTTTGTTATGATAAAAAAGAATATTTCATCCCATTAAAGAGTAAAGATAAGGAGGAAACGTTTGTGTTATTAGAAGTAAAACATCTGACCTACAAAGCAGATCAACGAACGATACTCAATAATATTAATTTTAAATTAGATCAAGGTGAAACCGTTGCAGTGGTTGGTCCTTCTGGAAGCGGAAAAAGTACATTCTTAAAGCAACTTAACAATTTAATTAGTCCGACTGAAGGAGAATTATTATTTAAAGGAAAACCCTATGATGAGTATAGTCCTGAAGAATTACGTTCTAAAATTAGTTACATGATGCAACAAAGTGAATTATTTGGAACGACAGTAGGAGACAATATGGCATTCCCAGCATTAACACATCATGATCAATTTGATGAAGATAAGGCGAATGATTTACTTAATAAAGTCGGCTTATCAAATTATAGTCTAGATTCAAAAGTAGAACATATGTCTGGCGGAGAACGTCAACGTATTGCTATTGCACGCCAGTTAATGTATCAACCAGAGATATTACTCCTAGATGAATCAACGAGTGCACTTGATACGCAGAATAAAGAAAAAATTGAAGATATTATCTTTAAATTAGCAGATGAAGGCGTCGCTATATTATGGATTACTCATAGTAATGATCAAAGTATGAGAAATTTCCAAAGAAGAATTACTATCAAAGACGGTCAGATTACAAATGAGGAGGTGTTAAGTCATAATGAGTAATACAGCGCTTTGTTTAACAGCATTATTATTATTAATTCCTATTATTATTTCATATAAAGAAGGCTTACATATTATCAAAGATTTAGTCGTCGCTTCGATTAGAGCGGTGGTTCAATTATTAATTTTAGGATTGATATTAGAATATATTTTTAAAATTGATCAAGTATGGATATTATTGATTGCAGTATTAGTCATTATTATTAACGCTTCTTGGAATACAATTAATCGTGCATCGCCTGTTATGCATCATGTGTTTTGGATTTCTTTTGTTTCTATATTTATATCAACAGCAATTCCATTAGCATGTACAGTGCTTGCTGGCGCCATCGATTTTAAAGCAAATGATGTCATTCCTATTGGTGGTATGCTTGCAAATAATGGTTTAATTGCTATTAATTTGGCATATCAAAATTTAGATCGTGCTTTCGTTCGAGATGTAGATGATATTGAATCTAAGTTAACATTAGCGGCAACGCCAAAGCTTGCATCTAAAGAGGCGATTCGTGAAAGTATTCGTTTGGCGATTGTTCCAACAATTGATTCTGTAAAAACATATGGGTTAGTGTCTATTCCGGGTATGATGACAGGATTAATTATTGGAGGTATGGCACCATTACAAGCCATTAAATTCCAATTACTTGTTGTGTTTATTCATACTACTGCAACGATTATGTCTGCATTGATTGCAACGTATTTAAGTTATGGTCAATTCTTTAATGCACGTCATCAACTTGTAGCACGTACAACGAATATAAAAGACAATAACTAAATCTCAGCGACATATTTTTTCGCACAAAAGTTTAAGAAATTATTATATAATGAAACAGTTACGAATGATAAAGGTTACCATTGCGTAACTGTTTTTTCATGCCAAAATATAGAAAGAAAGGAGTTCTATGCATGTCTGTCATGCGAGTGGCAACCTTCATTATTAGTGTGTTTATCGTCGGTATGGTTGAGATGATGGTTGCAGGAATTATGAATTTAATGAGTGAAGATCTCGGTGTCTCTGAAGCGATTATTGGTCAGCTTGTGACTTTATATGCATTAACATTCGCTATTTGTGGCCCCATACTTGTTAAGCTTACAAATCGCTTTGCAGCACGACCGGTCTTATTATGGACACTCGTTGCATTTATTATTGGAAACGCAATGATTGCGATGGCGCCTAACTTTACTATTTTAGTGATTGGACGTATCTTATCTTCAGCAGCAGCGTCACTCATTATCGTTAAAGTCTTAGCTTTAACAGCGATGTTAACGATACCTAAAAATAGAGGAAAAATGATTGGTATCGTTTATACCGGATTTAGTGGAGCTAACGTATTTGGCGTCCCAATCGGTACGATGATTGGGGATGCAATAGGTTGGAGATTTACGTTCTTATTTATTATTATTGTGAGTGTGATAGCTGGTGTACTGATGATGGTGTATTTACCATCAACATCAGAATTAAATCAAGTTCAACGTCAATGGGGTTCAACTTCAAACACACAGTTAAATACATCTAAAATTTTAAGACCGGTGGAGGTAGTCAAATATTTAGCGATTACTTTTTTAATTTTAGTAGCAAATTCTGTGACATTTGTTTATATTAATCCTCTTATTTTGAATCATGGTCATCAAATGGGATTTGTATCATTGGCGTTATTAGTGAATGGGATTGCAGGAGTGATTGGTACGTCGTTAGGTGGCATATTAGCAGATAAACTTGGCAGTAAACGTTGGCTAATCATTGCTTTTTCTATTTTTATAGTGATGATGTTGATGATGAATCTTATTTTGCATACTGTTACTCTATTATTAATTGGATTGTTTATATGGAATATTGTACAGTGGAGTACCAATCCAGCAATTCAAAGTGGTATGATTGAACACGTTGAAGGTGATACGAGTCAAGTGATGAGTTGGAATATGTCGAGTCTGAATGCGGGAATAGGATTTGGAGGCATTATTGGAGGACTCGTTGTTTCAAATATCTCTGTTCAAGCAGTCACGATTGTGAGCGCGATGGTTGGAGCTATGGGACTTATTATTGTTTTAAGTTTAAAAAATATGTCTTATATGAGACATTAAGGAAGAAGTGGAACAGAATTCATTTTGAATTCATTGTTCCGCTTCTTTTTATTTATATATATAACAATAAGGTGTTTGAGGAGAATAAGATGGCCACGGCATAGTGTGGTATGTCGCAAAATAGATTAAATCATCTATCATGTGTTTACTGAGATGACGTTCATGTTCTAATGAGTTAATACCATGCGCTTTTAAAATCTCTAATTTTCCAAACCAAAACACTAAATCTAAAATATGATAAGCAGATTGAAACGGTGATACATTAGAAAGGCACCAATCAAAACGTAATTTCCAACAAAGGTGATTGTTTTCAAGTTTATTTAAAAATGAAATCGCTGGTGTTTCAAAATAATGCGTTGTCACCATACGGGCTTGGTCTTTACCAGTTTGAGCTTGAGAAATATGAAGATGTATATCATTTAATGTCATGACTTCCACAAAGCGCTCAGGTGATAATTTTCTAGATTCATTACGAATATAGATATTGCCTTCCTCTTTCGTAGTACCTATAACAACCGGTTTAGTAAATTGAGAAAGGAGACGAGACATGTTTGACTCTTGAATAGGTGCATAAATCAATTCAAGACCTTTTGATTTTCCGCGTGATGCTTCATCATAAGACATTAATGATAATATCTCTAAAGTTGTTAAATGAGTCATTCTTTTTTTAGGAAAATAGGTATCTTTCAGATAGGCAAAATGGGCTGCTTTCTTTTGTCCTAATAAATGAGAATCAAGACGTAGCGTTCCACTTAATAACATCACTTGATGATAGTATTTATCTAATTCTGGTCGTTGCATTAATGCCATAATACTCATACTACCAGCAGACTGTCCCATTAATGTTATATTGTTTGAATCTCCACCGAAATATTTAATAAAAGTATGTACCCATTTGAGTGCATTAATTTGATCAGACAAACCATTGTTTTTATTATAATTGCTATTGAAGAAAGACCAGTCTAAAAAACCTAAAGCACCTAAACGATAATTAAAAGTAATGACAATGACATCATGTTGTGCAACTATATGTTCAGGTGTATAAAGTTCCTGAGAACCATGTCCGTTCACAAAGCCACCACCATAAAAATAGATAATGACAGGCTTATTTTTATATTGATTATTTTGACACCAAATATTTAAATATAAACAGTCTTCACTTTGATTAAATAATTGAGAATGTGATGAGAAGAAGGTTTCGAGTTTGTTGTAGGGTTGTGGTGGTATAGATTTAAACGATGTTGCTTCAATGGTCTTATCCCAAGATTTTAAGCATTTAGAGTGTTTAAATCGATCCTCATTGATGGGTTGATTAGCATAAGGAATCCCGAGAAAGTAATTAATTTTCCTTTTAGTATAGCCTTTAATATCTCCGCCATGTGTTTTAATTAAAGTCAACAGTATCATCTCCATATGTATCTTATATCTAATATAACATTAAAAAAAACGTCTGAAGCAAGATGAGAGGATTCTCTAACTTGTTTCAGACGTTTGAATGATTATTCGTTACCTTTAGCAGCTGCTTCCGCTTCTTCTGGTGAACCATCTTTCATTTTTTTATTGATTTTCTTAGCACGTTTGAAGTAAATACTATTGAAGTGACTTGAAGAACCAATTTTATAAAAAATGAGTGACAACACAATAATAACAATAAAATCATATGGGTAGTGAATCCAGTTCATACCTTTAAATTCCTTACTACCTATAAATGACATAGCAGCTAATAAAATAAGATAGACAATGATCCATAAGCTACCGCCAATTTGTTTTTTAGTATTTTTCCAATTCATTTTATATTCATAGAAGAAGTAAATTGGTAAACCTAAAATAATAATTAAAATAACTTCTGCTGTAGTAGGCCACATTGCCCAATAAATTGCCAGTGATGCTAATACGAATGATAAAGGTGCCATGATTTTTAATAACTTACCACGGAAGGGACGATGCAATTTAGGTCCCATTTTACGTAACGCAATAACGGTAGTAGGACCTGTAAGATAGGCTACTAATGTGGCAGTTGAAATAACAGCTGCAAGTACGCCCCAATCACGGAATAACGTTACCATGATAATACTCATGACAGCATTAAATGCAATCGCAACACGTGGAATATTATATTTTGAATTAATTTTTCCTAAGAATTTAGGAATATGGCCATTTTTTTCCATAGCGCTTAATACACGACCAGTAATGGCTACAAATGATACGCCAGTACCAAATGGAGATACTACGGCTTCAATATAAAGTAAAATGGCTAACCAATTAATACTTAATAAAATTGCCATGTCTGCAAATGGTGAATTAAAGTTAATACCGTGCCAACCATGTGAATGAATCATTGATTGTGGCATTGAAGTAATAAATGTACTTTGTAATATAATATATAAAATTGCACTTAATGTTAGTGAAATGGCGATACCACGTGCAATGTTTTTCTCAGGATTTTTAATTTCTGAGCCCATATTAATGATCGTTTGGAATGCATTAAATGAGAAGATAATACCTGATGTTGTTGTTGCTGCAAAGATAGGTGCACTACCATATGGCATAAATGTATTCAAGGAATGACCATAGTTTCCTGAATCAAACCCTGAGATCGTTAACATAATAATTGTTAGGATTGGTACACCTAATTTAAATACAGAAATTAAACTTGTAAAAGATGTTAATAATTTTACAGACCAATAATTTAATAATGAAAAGACAATAATGATAATGTAAACAACAAATAAACCAACTGTACTTACAGAACCATTATGCATCAATGCCTGAGTTGGTTTAGCCCAGTCCCAAGGCCAAGAGCTGATATATTGGACTGCTGATACTGCTTCAATTGGAATAATCGTTACGAGTGATACCCAATTTGCCCATGCAGCAATAAAGCCAAGTAATGACCCATGTGTATATTGAGCATAGTTACTCATTCCACCAGATTGTGGAAACATTGTTCCTATTTCAATATAGTTATAAGAAATCGTTCCAATAACTATGAAGCCTATGACCCATGAGAGAATGGATGCTGGTCCAGCGATTGAAGATGCTTCCCAAGCTCCAAAGAGCCAACCAGAACCAATTAACGAACCTAAACCGAGTAACACGAGTTGCGTTAAGCTAATTTTATTATCGTTTTTATTCTTTCCCATAAATACTCCTTTTAATTTATTTTATTTTTTATAAAAAAACACGTTATAATTATACGCTTATTATTTAATTAGTCAAATTAAATATTTAAAAGATTTCAAAATATTATTAAAAGTAGTTTATTGGATTTTTTCTAAAATATAATGATGATAATGTTATGAAAAAGTGTGTAGTGAAATCGATGTAGGAAGGGAATGAGTGATAAATAAAAAGATAGATGATAGGCATAGAATCGTATGATTTGAAATAATACAAAAAACCCTGTAAAGAAGTTTTCCTTCATTACAGGGTTAAAACATTTAATTAATATTTTTGGTCACCATTTAATTTAACTAGGATTTTAGCTTGTGATTTATCATTAACTAATTGATTGAATCCTGATTCAACGATGTCAGCTAATTCAATTTTATCTGTTACAACGCTCTTAACATCTAAGCTACCATTTGCGATTAAATCAATTGTTTGTTGGAATGTAGTTGGTGTATAAGCAATAGTAGAAGTTAATTTGACACCAGAGTTTGTTAATAACATTGGATCAAAGTTAACTTCGTGTGCAAAGATTGAAACAATAACAACACTACCTCTTGGACGTGTCACTTTTACAGATTGTGCTAATGTTACGCCAACACCAGCTACTTCAAATGTTACATCTACACCGTTTTCAGTATGTTCGTTTACGAATTCTAGTGGATCAGTATGACCAGAGTTTACCACGTGAGTAGCGCCTACTTCTTTAGCTTTAGCTAAACGTTCTTCTGATAAATCGAATACAAAGATTTTACTAGCCCCAGCTGCTTTAGCTGCAACGACTGTTAATAAACCAATAGGACCTGCACCAAAGATAGCCACTGTATCACCAAATAATAAGTTACCTTCTTTAACAGCTTGCACTGCTACTGCTGTTGGTTCAACTAATGCACCTTCTTGAGCAGACACATTTTCAGGTAAGTGATACACATTGTCTTCAGGTGCATTAGTAAATTCAGCGAAACCACCATCTGAACCCAATCCAATGAATGTATAACCATCGTATAAATCTACATTTTCTTCTTTTTCACGTGCAGAAACAGTTGGGTTTACAACGACACGGTCGCCTTTTTTGTATTTTGTAACGTCTTTTCCCACTTCTTCAACGATACCTGAGAATTCATGTCCTAAAGTTACAGGAGCTTTTTGACCTAAGAATGGATCAGGTTTGTCAGTTGAAATAAATACTGGGCCTTCTAAATATTCGTGTAAGTCAGTACCACAAATACCAGCCCAAGATACTTTAACTTTTACTTCGTTATCTTTTAATTCTTTTGGTTCACGATCTTCAACGCGAACATCTTTTTGACCATACCATACTGCTGCTTTCATGATATATAACATCCCTTTCATAATAAAAACACTTTACAAGTATAGATTAATACGAGTAACTCAGAAATTCAAATATATATAAATGAATTGTTAAACAATTTAGAAAAAAATGACGATTTTACGAATTTTAATTGTTGACAATATAAAAAGGTTAGAATGTACTGTTTACAAAGAATAGTTGTATATAACGAATGATAAAATTAAGAACTTAAAAAAATAATTAGGTAAAAAAATTAATTATTATGTAAAAATAATGTTTCAAAAAAATATAAAGGGTATATAAATATAAGTGGTGGAATTTTGACGATTTATATTAAAATTCAATTTTTTAAAACTTTATTACGCAATGGCCATATGGTTCTTAATTGAGACAATCAAAAATAGAATACTTTGGCTTTTTTGTATTTAAAGTTTTTCATCATTAATACGATAGAAGGGGACATCTTATGACGCTTAGTATAAAGAACCTTACTAAAATTTATTCTGGAAATAAAAAAGCAGTCGATAATATTTCTTTAAATATTGAATCTGGAGAATTTATTGCATTTATCGGAACAAGTGGTAGTGGTAAAACAACAGCATTAAGAATGATTAACCGTATGATTGAACCTACAGAGGGTTCAATTGAAATGAATGGTAAAGATGTACGTAGCATGAATCCAGTAGAATTACGTCGTAGCATTGGATACGTGATTCAACAAATTGGGTTAATGCCACACATGACTATCAGAGAAAACATTGTGCTCGTTCCAAAACTTTTAAAATGGTCTAAAGAAAAGAAAGATGCTAAAGCAAAAGAGTTGATTAAATTAGTCGATTTACCTGAGGATTACTTAGATCGTTATCCGTCTGAATTGTCGGGTGGACAACAACAACGTATTGGTGTAGTTAGAGCGCTTGCAGCAGAACAAGATATTATTTTGATGGACGAACCGTTCGGTGCATTAGATCCTATAACTAGAGATACATTACAAGATTTAGTTAAAGATTTACAAAAAAAGTTAGGAAAAACATTTATTTTTGTAACTCATGATATGGATGAAGCGATTAAGCTAGCAGATAAAATTTGTATTATGTCGAAAGGCCAAATTGTTCAATATGATACACCGGACAATATTTTAAGATATCCAGCAAATGATTTTGTTAGAGAATTTATTGGACAAAATAGACTGATTCAAGATCGACCAAACATGAGAACGGTTGAAGATGCGATGATCAAACCTATCACTATTCAAGCTGACGATTCTCTTAATGATGCAGTCAATATTATGAGAAAACATCGTATAGACACTATTTTTGTAGTGAATAATAAACATCGTCTTTTAGGTTTTTTAGATATTGAAGATATAAACCAAGGATTACGTCAAGGTAAAGAATTAATTGATACGATGCAGCGTGATGTTTATAAAGTACATATCGATTCAAAACTACAAGATTCAGTACGAACTATTTTAAAACGTAATGTTCGTAATGTGCCTGTAGTAGATGATAATCAAACATTAATTGGACTGATTACACGAGCAAACTTAGTAGATATTGTGTATGACTCTATTTGGGGTGAAGATAATGAAACGAGTCAATCTTCTAAAACCTATTCAAATGAAGTTGAGCGAGAGAATGAACGTCAAAATGAAATGCAACAACGTTCAATATCTCAAGATACACAGCGCTATCATGAAGATATTATGAACGGAACAGATAGAGAACATACCCATAATACGGATGATACAGGAGTTGATCGTTAATGAGAGACTTTTTTGCACAATACGGAGATGAACTCGTATCGAAAACGATAGAACATTTCTATATTTCTATTATTTCGTTATTTATCGCTATTGTCGTAGCTGTACCAATTGGTATTTTATTATCAAAAACAAAACGTACGGCAAATGTTGTATTGACTATTGCAGGTGTACTTCAAACGATACCAACACTTGCCATTTTAGCGCTTATGATTCCAATTTTTGGTGTAGGTAAGACACCAGCAATTGTAGCTTTGTTTATCTATGTATTATTACCTATCTTAAATAATACAGTATTAGGCGTTCAAAATATTGATAAGAACATTATTGAAGCAGGAACAAGTATGGGGATGACAAAACTTCAATTAATGAAAGACGTGGAATTACCACTTGCCTTACCATTGATTATCAGTGGTATACGTCTTGCAAGTGTGTATGTCATTAGCTGGGCTACACTTGCGAGTTATATTGGTGCAGGGGGGTTAGGTGATTTAGTATTTAATGGTTTAACACTCTATGAACCACCAATGATTATTAGTGCTACAATTTTAGTGACTTGTTTAGCACTAATTGTGGATTTTTTATTATCTTTAGTCGAAAAATGGGCTGTACCTAAAGGCCTTAAAGTATCTAGATAGTTTAAAAGGGAGGAATGAACAACTATGAAAAATATTAAATATATATTTATCGTTCTTGCATTGTCTCTCATCGTATTATCTGGATGCGGGCTACCCGGCTTAGGTGACAGTAATTCGAAAGACAGTGTGAAAATTACAGCGACTGAAAGTAGTGAAACTAAAATAGTAGCAAATATTGAGAAATTAATGATTGAACATTATACAAATGGAGATATCAAACCAATCATTATTGGAAATTTAGGTTCTAGTATTGTTCAACATAATGCCCTTATGCGTGGCGATGCTAATATGTCAGCGGTGCGTTTTACAGGAACAGAGTTAACCAGTGTACTTGATGCACCTCCAACTAGAGATGCGAATAAAGCAATGGATGAGTCACAGCGATTATTTAAAAAGAAATATAATCAAAAATATTATAATTCACTTGGCTTTGAAAACACGTATGCTTTTATGGTAACAAAAGAAACTGCTGATAAATATCACTTAGAAAAAGTATCAGACTTAGAAAAATATAAAGATCAGTTACGCTTGGGTATGGATACGCAATGGATGAATCGCGCTGGAGATGGATACCCAGCTTTCCAAAAAGAGTATGGCTTTAAATTCAAAAGTGCACGTCCAATGCAAATTGGTTTAGTGTATGATGCACTTAAAAACAAAAAATTAGATATTGCTGTTGGTTACTCCACAGACGGACGTATTGCGGCATATAATTTGAAAATCTTAAAAGATGATCGTAACTTTTTCCCACCATATGATGGCAGTCCGTTAGCCACAGAAGAATTAATTAAAGAACATCCAGAGATTGATAAAGTTTTAACAAAATTAGAAAATACAATAAGTACAAAAGACATGCAAAAACTGAATTATGAAGCAGATGGACAAGGAAAAGAACCAGCCGTCATTGCAGAAGAATTTGTTAAAAAACATAACTATTTTGAAGATAAGAAAGGTGGTCAATAATAGTGAAAGGGAATGTATTAAGTTCACTTTATGAATATTACACTTTGAATTTTGGCTATCTGATGGAACTCTTTTTTAAACATTTATTAATGTCTATATATGGCGTATTGTTTGCTTGTATTATTGGCATTCCAATTGGTATTTTAATCGCACGTTATTCAAAAATAGCATGGCCAGTGATTACTATTGCTAATATTATTCAAACCGTGCCAGCCATTGCAATGCTTGCCATACTTATGTTGGCGTTAGGACTCGGTCCATCAACAGTTGTATTTGCAGTATTTTTATATGCCTTGCTACCGATCATTAAAAACACATACACAGGTATTACAGAAGTTGACTCCAACATTAAAGACGCAGGTAAAGGTATGGGAATGACTAATAACCAAGTTATGCGTATGATTGAACTTCCACTATCGCTATCTGTGATAATCGGTGGTATTCGTATTGCACTTGTTGTAGCAATAGGAATTGTTGCTATTGGTTCATTTATTGGTGCACCGACGTTAGGAGACATTATTATTCGTGGAACAAATTCTACTGATGGTACAGTCTTTATTCTTGCAGGTGCGATTCCAATTGCATTAATTGCGATTTTAATTGATATTGGTCTACGTTTATTAGAAAAAAAATTAGATCCCACACATCGTTCTAGTAAACAAGTACAAAGTTTAAGATAAAATAAAAGCGTTGCTTAGACGATGACTAAGTTGTTACTTAGTTCGTCAGCAACGCTTTTTTAATTAGAATAATAGTGAAGCAAGTGGTGGTACGATTACAACAATAATCACACCTACAATCACTACTGCAATACTTCCCATTGATTCTTCTGTTTCTCCTAGTTCTTTAGCAGCGGCAACACCAAGTGTGTGTCCACTTGTACCAAGAGCTAAACCACGTGCAATTGGATTTGAAATTTTAAACATTTTTACAATTTTGCCGCCTAATGCTGAAATAACGACAGCGTTAAGGATAACTGCTAATGATGTTAATTCTTTTACGCCACCGATACCGTCAGATACTGGTAAGGCAATCGCAGTTGTTGCAGCTTGAGGTAACATAGACGCACTAATTTGATCACCTAAGTGGAATAATGTTGCAACTAAATAGATTAAGATTAAAGCAACTAGCGTACCAACAGCAATACCACCAAAAATTTGTAACCAATACTTTCTAAGTACATGACGTTTTTTATAAAGTGGAATCGCGAAACTAATTGTTGCAGCTTCTAAGAAGAAGTTGATAATATCTCCACCAATTTTATAGTTATCGTAACTAATACCTGTTACTTTTAAAAAGACAATTCCTGCTACCATCGCTACAAATAAAGGTGCCAGTAAGAAAAAGCCATTTGTTTTTTTATAGAAATATTGTGCAATAATATATGGAATTAATGAGACTAAAATACCAAAATAAGGTGTTGTAATACCTAAGTGATCAACCATTAGTTTTCCTCCTTAAGTCGTGTTTTTTTATTTTGTTCTTCAGTAGGGAATAATGTTTTTGTTACAAATAACTGTGATACATAGCCCACACTGACTAATAATAATAATGTTGAAATGATAATTAATAGAATAATTAAAATTGGATGTTGACTTAAAAGTGGTAATGAATTAATAACTGATACACCGGCTGGTACGAATAAGAAGCCGATATTATTTGTTAGAGCGGTTCCCACACCCTCTACTTGACGTAATTTTACGACTCCTGAACTTAATAAAATAAATAATAATACGAGTCCGATTACCGATGCAGGCATTGGAAACGGAATAAATGATTCAATAATTTTTGAAACAAATAATACAGCAACAATAGTTAATACTTGGATAAAGAAATTGTAAGTTTTACCTGCTTTCTTATTTTCCTGAGTATTAGCGGTAGTTGAATTGTTTTTCGCCATATTGATACTCTCCCTCTTTTTCTTTTCTCTTGATGTTAGTATAAAATGAAAACGCTTTCTTTAGTTGGATTTAGATGTGAGTTACGAAAATTAATAGGTGAGTTGCAGTATTTTCCAGTTGAAAATCAGAACGTGTTTATAGAACAATAAATGAACTATGATGTCATTAAAAAAGCTTTTAATCTAACACTTGATCATATGAAGTGTTAGGTTAAAAGCTAATTTAGAATAGATATTAAACAAGACCAATTTCTTGTTTGAATGATTTCATAAATGAACGACTAACTTGAAATTTAACATTCGTTGTCATTGTCACTTGATACGTATAATTAAACCAGTGTTCGACACTTTCAATATACTGCTTATTAATAACAGTAGCTCTATGAATTTTTATAAACCACTGCTTAGGTAATTTCTTCTCATAATAATTGAGTGGTTCTGTCGTTTCATATGTTTTTTTTAAAGTCGTAATAGTAGAAATTCCGTTGTTCACAGAAATCGCAACAATATCGTCTAAATTAATGACATAAATACGGTCATCCACTTCGATAGGAAGTACACTTTGATTATTATAAGAAGAAGTACTCGTTTGTGATTGTGGAGAGTGAATAGGATCAGAAAATGTTTGAATCTGTTGTTTAGCGTTTAATAATCGTTTTACTTTTTGAACTGCTTGTTCAATCCGTTCTAATTCAAAAGGTTTTAAAATATAATCAACTGCATCTAATTCAAATGCTTTTACTGCAAACGTATCATGTGCCGTAGCAAAAATGATATAAGGGGGCTGTTTCATTTTTCGAATTTTATGAGCTAAATCAATCCCATTTTCATCCATTAAATTAATATCTAAAAACACTAAATCATAGGTATGACAGAGTAATTTTTCTAGAGTTTCTTCAATATTTTCAGCTTCATCGATGATTTCGAAACTAGATATTTCATTTAATAAGTAATATAATTCATTACGTGCTAATGGCTCATCGTCAACAATAAGTGTCCTCATTTAACGTTCCTCCTTTATTAAATGATATGGAATCATACAGGATACTGTTGTTCCGTGATCAGATGTATCAAAGTGTAACTTTGCATTAGAACCATATAAACCAACGAGACGGCGATTTAAGTTTTCTAGTGCACTGCCAGTTCCAGTTTCTGAAGCCACACTGATTTGTCCAAGTGAGGGTAATTTTTCAGGCGCTATACCATGTCCATTATCACTAACTGATATTTTTAATAAGGCTTCTTTGTATTGAACGTCTACACAAACGATGTTATCTTTTCGACGATGTTTGAATGCGTGTTTAATTGCATTTTCCACCAAAATTTGAATGATGAATGGCGGAATTAATACTTGTTTATAGGCTTCATCAATATGATATTTAATTGTAAATCGATCTGGAAAACGTGCTTGTTCTAATGATAAATATGCTCTGACTTGTTGTAATTCTTTTTCTAAAGTAATCGTACTATTACGAGCACCTTGTAAATTTGATCTGAAAAATTGACTCAATTGCAAAAGTAACTTGCGTGCTTTTTCACTATCAATACGTACAAGTGCTGAAATGGTATTAATCGCATTAAAGAAAAAGTGTGGATTAACTTGAGCTTGTAGAGACTTAATTTCAGCATCTCGTAATAATTTACTTTGCGTTTCGGCAAGTCCCAGTTCTAATTGGCTTGAAAAAATATCTGCTAAACCTCGAGCAAGTTGTTTAGTTGATGTCGTAATATGGTTATAGTCTGTAAAATAAAATTTTAAAGTACCTGCGACGTTTCCATGCGTCATTAAGGGTACAACGATAGCTTCTCGAAGCGGACAATTCGGATTATTACATCCAATGTCCTCTTTTGAATTGGCTTCTTTTAATTGACCTGTGCGTATGACTTCTTTAGATAAATTAGTAATGATTTCTTTTTTAGCGACATGATGATCGCTACCCGCACCTACGTGTGTTAAAATATCGGTTTTATTGGTAATTGCTACAGCAGATACTTTCATTAGCCTCAGTATAATTTCAGCTACAGGACGAGCTGATTTTTCATTTAATCCTGAACGGAAATAAGGTAGTGTTTTGTTTGCTAATTCAAGGACATCGTGAGTTTGAATTGCACGTGTTTGTTCTTCTTGTTTTAAAGTAGATAGAATAATAGATAAAAATAACGCCGTTCCAATACTATTAATTAATATCATCGGTAAAGCAATAAATTTTACCAATGACCAAGCATTAGAAAAATCATCAGCAAAAACTAAAATACAAGCCATCTGAATACTTTCGTTTATTAATCCGATCATTGCACCTATTAAAACAGTTGGATAGCGATTATGTCTCATGGTGCGATATCCATAAAATCCAGAAATTAATGCAATGATGACTGATGAAAATAAGTAAGTATAAGCATTTGCACCACCAATGATGATTCGTGACAAGCCTGAGATAATACCAACGATAATTGCCACAAAAGGACCACCAATTAAACCAGACATTCCAATCGTTAACACCCGTGTATTCGCAAGTGAAGTTTCGTTATTTAGGTGATAGTAAATATTACTAGAAATAATTTTGTCATGCTCAATTTCAATCCCAGTAAAGTTAGAAATAATTGCGAATAATGAAAATAAGATGGTGAGTTCTATTTGAGCACGTAATTTTTCACGTGCACTCATAATCGTCTTGAAGTGACTAATATTCATTAAAATGTAAGCAATAATAATAATTAAGCCCACACGTTCAAGTAATAAAATAAATAAATTAAACATATTTGCACCTATTAAGTATATTAATAAAATTCAAAATTTTTACTACACTTTTTATTATAGTATGGAAAATTTAAAGTGGATAGTTTAAAATGTTTATTTATAAATACTTAGCACTTAATTTATATTAAATGATAATTTATTTTGAAAAATAATATTTAAAAAGAAAAAAGTTTTTTATATCCCATTATAGTAAGCTATGATAAAATTTTAATGTAGTTTAAAATTATATAGTTTTTGGGCAAAGTAGGAGGAATTTTTTTATAATGGAGTCTTCAAAAGAATTTAAGGGAGATAATCGGTTACTCGTTGGAATTATTATTAGTGTATTAACATTTTGGTTGTTTGCGCAATCGTTACTTAATATTGTGCCAACACTACAATCATCATTTAATACCGATTTGGGTATCATTAATATTGCAGTGAGCTTATCTGCCTTATTTTCTGGTTTGTTTATTGTAGGTGCTGGAGATGTTGCTGATAAATTTGGTCGCGTCAAAATGACTTATTTGGGACTAGGCTTAAATATCATTGGTTCATTATTATTGATTATTACGCCAGTTCCATGGTTATTACTGATTGGACGTGCTTTGCAAGGTTTATCAGGTGCATTTATTATGCCATCAACTCTTGCGATAATTAATGAATATTACATAGGAAAAGAAAGACAACGTGCATTAAGTTTCTGGTCTATTGGGTCATGGGGCGGCAGTGGAATATGTTCATTGTTCGGTGGATTGGTCGCTTCAACCATAGGATGGCAATGGATTTTTATTATTTCTATTGCTTTGTCGATACTTTCATTTTTCTTAATTAGACACACACCAGAAACAAAAAGTGAATCAGATACTGATACAGACAACAGCGGTTCAAAATTTGATGTTATAGGTTTAATTTTATTAGTTATTACATTATTAAGTGTCAATGTGATGGTAACACAAGCCTCTGATCGTGGATTATTATCACCCGTCATTCTATCATTATTTGGAATGTTTTTAATTGCTGGTATATTCTTTGTTCTTCGTGAACTTAAAACTGAGAACCCACTTGTGGATTTTAGTTTATTTAAGAATAAAGGATATAGTGGTGCTACACTTTCAAACTTCATGTTAAATGGAGTAGCGGGTGGTACACTCATCGTAGTAAATACATATTACCAAAGTCATTTAGGGTTTACTTCATTACAAGCAGGATTAATCTCTATCACTTATTTAGTAGCAGTTCTTGTAATGATTCGTGTAGGTGAAAAACTATTACAACAATTAGGTGCTAAAAAGCCATTGCTTATAGGTAGTGGATTTACATTTTTAGGGTTAATACTTTTATCATTAACCTTCTTACCTAATTTGTTTTATATTATTTCAAGTATTATTGGTTACCTACTATTTGGTATTGGGCTTGGTATGTATGCAACACCCTCTACAGATACAGCAGTTGATCAAGCCCCAGATGATAAAGTGGGGGTTGCCTCTGGATTGTATAAAATGGCTTCATCATTAGGAAATGCATTTGGTGTAGCTTTATCAAGTACGATTTATGGTGTTTGTGCAGCGAAAATGAATTTAGAACTTGGTGGTTTGGCGGGCGGACTCTTTAATGCCATCATCGTTTTAACTGCTTTCTTTGTCATTTTCTTCTTAATTCCAAGTAAAACTAAACGTGCTTAATTAAAACTGGATATTCATACAATTTAAATCTGAGGTGCGAATAGCGTACCTCAGATTTTTTTATTGAATATAAACATAATAATGAGTACTTATAAAGTGTGATAATGACTTCTACGTCAATTATTGAAAAATAAAAAAGGTCTAATTTTATCAAATTTTTTGAATATTCTGTTTATATTATTGACGATACTTTATTAAAGTAGTATTTTAAAAATAATATTAAAAGAAGGAGTCGAATGTTATGAAAATAGCAATTGCTGGTTCAGGAGCGTTGGGAAGTGGTTTCGGTGCGATGTTATATCGCCAAGGTAATGATGTTACACTCATTGATGGCTGGGAGCCACAAGCAACAGCTGTAAAACATGAAGGTTTACATATTGATATAAATGGAGAAGACTATCATTTAAACATTCCGATGTATCAAGATACAGAAATACCAAGTGATCTTCAATTTGATATTGTATTTTTATTTACAAAAGCTATGCAACTTGAGCGCATGTTAACACAGATCCAGCCACATATTCATGATACAACAATTATGGTTTGTACAATGAATGGTCTAAAACATGAAGAACGTATTGTAAATTATATAGATAAATCACGTATTGTTCGTGGTGTAACTACATGGACAGCTGGTTTAGATTCACCTGGACATACTCATTTAATGGGTAGTGGTCCAGTAGAGATAGGTTCTCTTGTGCCAGAGGGACAGAATCATGTTGAAGTGATATATAATCTATTAGAACAAGCAAAGCTTAATCCACATAAAAGTGAAGACTTGCAACAATCTATTTGGAAGAAGATTTGTGTAAATGGTACAGCCAATGCGCTATGTACAATTTTAGAATGTCGTTTGTCAACATTAAATGAAAGTGAATACGCAAGAAAACTTGTATATGACATTACTAAAGAGATAGTAGAAGTTGCTACTGTTGATGATGTACATTTAAATGCAGATGAGGTCTATCATTATCTTATCGATTTAAATGATAAAGTAGGTCCACATTTCCCATCAATGTATCAAGATTTGATTAATCATAATCGACGTACTGAAATTGATTATATTAACGGAGCAGTAGCTCGCTTAGGCTCAGAACATCATATCAATGCGCCAATTAATCAATTTGTAGCGAATATGGTACATGCCAAAGAAGAGCAACGTCAAGCTAAGTAAATAGAGTGTAAAAAGTGAGTTAAAAGTGATGAACTCACTTTTTAATTTCTAATCATTAAGGGTAAATAGAATATATAGTGAGATAAGGAGTTGTGAAACTAATGAAACAATCAACGAAAAGAGTTATCATGACGGGCGTTATTGGCGGATTATTAAGTGGCGCAGTTAAAATGGGATGGGAAGCACTCATCCCTCCTAGAACGCCACAACGTGAAGAAGAACCACCACCGATGACATTACTGCATAAATTGAATTTACCTGACAATGTTAAACATGCTACGTACCATTATAACGAGAACGATATACCTATAACTGTCATGGGCATTCATTATGGCTTTTCAATTGCAAATGCTATGGTATATGGATTACTTGCTGAAAAGTGCCCAAAAGTGACGACATTAAGAGGGACATTCTTCGGTATTTTGATTCATATTGCTTTTCATGAATATATACTGCCTAAATTAAACCTAACACCACAAGTTAAAGATTTACCTAAAGAAGAGCATATTTCAGAATTATTAGGTCATATTGTTTGGATGAATACGATTGATTTAATACGAAATAGTCATCGATAAATAAAAAGGAAGAGCGTAAGCATCACGCTCTTCCTTTTTTATATAATTGCTCGCATCAATGGTTAGAAGTGCTTGAAGATATTTCAGAAGTAGTTTGACGCTTTGTTTCTATGTGTTGTCTTAATTTTTCTCCCTCAATTTTACCCACTTTCGCATAATGACTATGAGCGAAATACATTTGAATAATTAAAAAAGTTGCGCTTATAGCCCAATATAAACTTAACGCTGATGCTGAATGTAATGATGCATAAGTAATAAATAAAGGAGATAAAACCATCATGACATAATAAGAGCGACGTTCATTTTTGGGATAATGGATTGAGTTGACAAGAGGTTGTATAAAATACATCACAGCTGCAATGATGGTCATAATGATATCAGTATGCATTAAATTAAACCATAAAAAATGAGGATGCTGAGTAATACCACCACTTGTTGGATATTTAATTGACGTATATAGCCCGAGAAGAATTGGAATTTGAATTAAAATTGGAAATGTACCAATT
Source organism: Staphylococcus sp. HMSC070D05 (assembly GCF_001815595.1). NCBI lineage: Bacteria > Bacillati > Bacillota > Bacilli > Caryophanales > Staphylococcaceae > Staphylococcus > Staphylococcus sp. HMSC070D05. Next base: position 103,585 of record NZ_KV821102.1, read on the forward strand.
AAATTTTTAAAAGGATTGATTCCATACTCATTATATTTTTTCATTAATAATTTATTTGCTGCACGTCGTTCTTCGGGCGATTGAGCGTCTTTAATTTTTTCTTGGATTTTATTAATTTCTGGTTTTACGACATCAGTTTTGCCACGGATAACATGAATGTTTTTTACTTGAATACACATGAGTGGCATCAGTATTAAACGCAATATAAATACAATGACGATAATAGCTAAACCATAATTTTCATTGAATGCATGTCCTAAAACATGGAGTAAAGCATCCATTGGTTTTACAAATACAGTATAAAACAGGCCGTGTTGTTGTTCTTTATGAGAATAGTCACAGCCTGCAAGCATTATTAAGGCCATTGGTAATAAGAACCATTTCTTTTTCATATTTAAACTCCTATACACTGGTCTTTAATAATCTTAGTCTTAGTGATATAAGCTTAACATAATAATAAAGAAAAGAAGACATTCATGTTTGAATAGCCTATATTGATCGTTTAGATAGCGTGATCATTTTTAGGATAAAATAACTCCATAGACTTGTCAGTAACAAAACGAAGCTAAATAATGTTATTTTCGCTTGTAATGGTAACCATGACATCATAAAACGCCAATCAGAATTTGATAATAAAAGTGGTGGAAGTAAGTAGAGTATCGCTAAAATAAGTGTAAAAGTTAACATCATCATACTTATTTTAATGAGTAATCCACGAGACATCGTTTTAAAATAAATAGACTTAGATTTAAAAATTAAACGATAAATGATTAGAAAAACACTTGCTACAGCTATCAGTAAAATAATAGTGATGATGATAAACACGATATTCCACTGATTAATAAGATATTGTAATGTTTTAATATGTTGACCATTACTCATTTGTGTACTGAGATGCTGTGCAAGCTCGGCTACATTTTTTGAATAGCTATTAGCAAGAACTACAATGCCATAGTCTTTTTTTGGATTTAAAATAATATATGAAGAGAAGTTTTCAAGTGTACCAGGATGATATACAATGGTTTCTGAATGATTATCATCAATAAACCAACCTGCTGCATAGTGAACGTCTTGAGAATTATCTATTGCTTTAACTTTAGGTTGATGCGTTAGTTGAACTAATGATGCTACCTTTTTTGGCGGACTAAGTTGAAACTTCAACCAAGAGGCTAAATCTTTCGTGTTCGTCATCATATAAGCAGATGGATTATCTCCTAAATTAAATTCGGGACTATCAGCATAAGCTTTTCCTTTTTTTATTACGTACCCTTGAGCGTCATTGTTCTTTTTCATATTACTTTCTTTTACAGTTGATTGTGTCATATGTAATGGTGTGAAAAGATGTGTGCTTAAATAATTCGCATATGATTGATGTGAAGCCTTTTGAACAATCAAACCTAAAATATCATAATTCATGTTGGAATACTCAAATTGCTTTCCTGGTTTAGCATCTAAATTACGTCCTTTGATACTATGAACAAGGCCTTCTAGACTGTTTGTGTCTTTTGTGATTTTATCATCATTTGTGATGTCTCCTGAAATACCACTTGTTTGAGCAATCAATTGATCTACTGTGATATCTACTTTTTTATGATTATATTTCATATAGAAACCTGGAATATAATGACTGATTTTATCATTGAGATTGATTTTATGTGCCTCAACAAGTTGCATAATGGCATAACCAGTAAATGCTTTGGTATTTGAAGCAATTTCAAAACGCGTATGTGGTGTGACTTTAGATTTCTTTTTAATATTTGAAAAACCATAGCCTTTATTAAGAATCGTCTTATTATTTTTTACAATAAGAACGGACATTCCTGGAATATGATCGTCTTTCATTTTATTAACAATCATTTTATCGATATCACTTTGTGACGATGGACTAAATATTGGATAACTAGGTTTTAATTTAATAGCTATGGAAAGAATAATGATTCCTACTAATAAAATCATCCCAATCATGATAAATTCTTTTCTCATTTTTCATTACTTCCTTATTACTTAATACTCCCTAAACTTAAACCTCTAAAAGTAGTATAGCAAGTTTAAATTGAAACCGCTCTGTACAAGTATTAAATACTGTTGACACCTCTTGATAACTAATAAAAAAGGAATATCCTAAAAATATAATTGTAAAAAGTTACTTAAAAAGTAATTTATACTATATTATTTCCGGGGAAATGTATACTTTTTCACCAAAAGGGAGTATATTTTATCCATTAAAATTGAATATAAAAAAGAGGTAAGGATGGATTATGTTCACTCAATTTAAAAGACTTATTATTGGTAAGCCCAAAAAAAATAGAGACTTAAAAAATGAAAAAATAAGTAACTTTAAGGCTTTAGCAATTTTATCTTCTGACGCATTATCTTCAGTAGCATATGGTCCAGAACAGATTTTAATTACTTTGTCTGTGGTTGGAGCGATTGCATCTTGGTATACATTGCCTATTGCAGCCGCTGTTTTAGTGCTACTTACGGCATTGATTCTATCATATCGTCAAATTATATATGCTTATCCTAAAGGCGGAGGAGCGTATATGGTTTCTAAAACCAATTTAGGAGAAAAATGGGGGTTACTTGCAGGTGGTTCTTTATTAGTAGACTATATTTTAACTGTCGCAGTAAGTATTTCATCAGGTGCAGATGCCTTTGTTGCAGCATTTCCAGCTTTATATCACCATAAAGTATTCATTGCATGTTTATTAGTACTATTTATTCTAATAATGAATTTACGTGGTTTAACAGAGTCAGCAACTGTGCTCTCTTATCCAGTTTATTTATTTATAATTGGATTAATAGTCATGATTGTTATTGGAACATGGAAAGTAGCGACAGGACAAGCAGAGCCTCATATGCATGCGACAGTAGGAACAGCAGTGCCAGGTGTCACATTATTTTTATTACTTAAAGCATTTTCTTCAGGTGCATCATCTCTAACAGGTGTAGAAGCCATTTCGAATGCAGTAACAAACTTTAAAGATCCTGGATCTAAAAATGCAGTTAAAACGTTAATTACTATGGGAATGATATTAGCTTTCTTACTTGTAGGTATTGTGGGATTAGCATATTGGTATGGTATTATGCCACAGGCTGAAACAACTGTATTATCTCAACTTGCAATGAATATTTTAGGGCATAATGTAGGATATTATTTTGTACAAGTAACGACTGTCATGATTCTTGTCCTTGCTGCTAATACTGGATTCACAGCTTTTCCAATGTTAGCTGCAAGTATGTCAAAAGATAAATATATGCCACGTATGTTTAACGTAAGAGGAGACCGTTTAGGTTATTCAAATTCAATTATTACTTTAGGCATTTGTGCAATGTTGCTTATTATCTTTTTCCATGGTAAAACTGAAAATCTTATTCCTTTATACGCAGTAGGTGTGTTTATTCCATTTACACTAGCTCAATATGGAATGGTTTTAAAATGGATTCGTGGTCGTGAAAAAGGATGGTCTACTAAACTTATTGCAAATGCTGTAGGGGGGACTATTACTTTTATCGTATTTATGATTTTCTTAATTACGAAATTTAGCCAAGTATGGCCAATCTTAATCTTTTTACCCATTGTTGTATATATATTTACGCGTATTAATAGACATTACAAGGATATTGCTGAGCAACTTAGCACAACTAAAATTGTTCAAGATATGCCAGTAGTTGATAAAAATCTAGCGATTGTACCTGTCAATACGATTACTACAGCATTAAATAAATCTATTTATTATGCACATATGATTGCAGATGATGTGATTGCGGTACATGTATCTTTCGGAGATCAAACTGATAAATTATTTATTGAAAAATGGAATAAACAATATCCAGATATTAGACTGGTGACGTTACACTCAGAATATCGCAGTGTTATTCGTCCAATTTCTCGATTTATCGATAAAATTAATAAAAAAGCGAATGATCAAAACTATGTCATCACAGTGGTTGTCACTGAATTTATTCCTAAAAAACCATGGCATAACTTTTTACACAATCAAACGAGCTTGCGATTAAAAATGCATTTATTCTATCAAAAAAATGTGATTTTAGCGATGGTTCCTTATAAATTACAAAAGTAGGAGAGTATAAAAAGAACTCGAAAGATACTGGTCTCTCGAGTTCTTTCTACATATTAATGATTTAATTCATTGGCAAGTACAATTTCATTATAGTTAATATTTTCACGTAATTGCGTGGCAATTTCATTGGTAACTTTATTTATAGCTATCAATTCATCTAAAATTTGACGCTGGGTATACAATTTCTAAATTTTGTTAAATATGTAACTTTGTTAAAAGTTAATTTTATTATACTCTCAATTTTCAAAAAAACAAATATGTGTATACAACTATGAAAAACAGAATAATTTATGTTTATAATAATCTATGGCATAATAGATAAATTTAAAAATGTATTAGAGGAGTAGAGGAATGAGAATCGGAGCGATTTCTGATCTACATATAGATAGACATCCTAAACTAAAGTCAATTGTATATCTAGAAACATTGATTAAAGTCGTACAACATAGAGAGATTGACTTACTATTAATTGCAGGAGATATTTCGAATTATTTTAAAGATAGCTATCAATTTATTAAAGATTTAAAAACTACTTTACATATTCCTATATTATTTGTTCCAGGAAATCATGATTATTGGAAAGTAGAGGATGAAACGACATCTCAAGATATTTATGATTTTTATAGAACAAAGCCAGAGTGTTTGTTGGATCATCCATATGTAATTAATGATAATTGGGCTATTGTAGGCCATACTGCTTGGTATGATTACAGTTACGCTGATAAAAAGTTTGAAGAAACTCGATTAAAAAAAGGAAAATATTATGGGGCCACTTGGCAAGATAAAGTGAAAATCGATTGGGATGAAGATGATACTATTTTATCTAAAAAGGCGGCTGAGCATGTTAAACAAGAATTGGAGCAACTTCAAGATAAACAAATTATTTTAATGACACATATTGTAACACATTCTAAATTTGTAGTACCTACCCCTCATCGTATTTTTGATTTTTTCAATGCATTTATAGGTACATCAGATTTCGACCGATTATATCAGCAGTTTCCGATTAAATACAGTATTATGGGACATGTTCATTTTCGTAAATCTTTAGTAGAAAATAATATAACCTTTTTATGTCCTTGTTTAGGTTACAAAAGAGAATGGCGAACAGCAGATATATATTCAGAAATGAATCATGCATTAATGGACTTTGTAATAGAATAAAAAAGAGCAAGAAACGACGTTTAGAAAGAATGGACTGACCCCAATTAGTGGGAATGATAT